>JAFZFH010000112.1 GCA_017555965.1 Bacteroidales bacterium | reverse complement strand
TTAGGATGGAGGAACTTAAGGATGGCGATAATGACGCTTCTCTCGCGGTCTACCATCTCCTCATATACCTCCATACGATTATCTCTCTTGATATAGCCAAGAATCATCGCGTTCTTGATTGCGTCTCCAGAGAGCGTTCCCATGCCCTTAATCTTCTCGAAAGAGAAATCTGGCGTCATGGTGTCAAAGAGAATCGAGTCGTTCAAATCCTGCTTCTCTGCGTCTCTTGCGGCGGAGTTCTGAGGCGGATTGATATACTCAAACTTAGAGCCGTCTCCATTGAGCTGAATGAGCTTTCCTACGGCGTTAGGGTCCGTCATCGAGCGGATAACGTCAGCGGAAGCTGCCGCGATTGGGTCTGCAAAGTAGTTATTGGTGTCGGCTACCTTAGAATCGAGCATCTCCTCTCTCTTGATTCTAGGTTCTGCGCCGTCCCACGCCTTCGGCTGTCTATAGTAAATAATATTAATCTTACCTGTAGGGTTCTTGAAGGTCTGAATATCCCAGCCTATAGGAGACTTCTTACAGTAGAAAAGAAGCTCTGGCGTCTGGATATCCCAATGTTCAATACTCTTACCCTTTTCTGTCAATGTATAGCCATAAGCGCATGCTCTGAGATTGCCATACTGGTCGAACATAGGTCGGAGCCTGTAGCCCGTCTGTCTGGCAAGTACCACTGTGCGTACCTGCATCTCACTCGTCGCCTCATCGCGGAAGATATGATAAAGCTTGGCGGCCTGTGTCTCGGCGCCCGCGAGTCTCTTTACCTTACGCATATTAGCGTTGAACCTCTGAGCTTTGAGAAAGTCCGTGAAAAGCTGATAAGCTTCGTCGTCTCCATCCTCTTTCTTCCAGAGAATAGGATTACCCAGAAGGAAGAACAGCTCGACCTCGTTGATATATCTCTGTCTTGTACGAGGCAATTTCTCTGTGATGTAGGGGCTGTCGTTCTTACGGAACTTGTTAGCCCTACGCATAACCTCGTGCGTCTGCGGATTGTACTCTTCAAGAGCATTATCCACCTCGGAATCCAAATCCTGCATGAGGTTGATGGCGGAGGTGATATCTCCGTCTTGAATGTACTGCAATAAGTCTCGCTCTACGCCTGCGGCATTCAGCGCCATATTGCGGAAGTAAGTTAGAATCTGCTGTAAGTAATTGGTCATAGCTAAAATATTCCCAAATCTGATTTATTAAACACTTTTCCTACACGTACCTTACGCTTCTCGTAGCATCCTGTCAGAGCATCTGGGGCATCATCATTCGCGTTTCCACCCTCCTTTCTGAACTTAGTGATTGCTTGATAAAACTCTGGCCACTTATGCTCCCATCCCTCTGGGAAGAATGTCATATTGTTTACATCTGCCGACTTAGTGAAGATTCTGACACGCTTATTATCAGTCTGAGCGAACCAGTTGATAAACGTACCAGTATTACCCATTTCCCTACACTCCTTCTCCACGTTTCTAGCGAAGCTTCTACCACTACCGTTACTCTCTACGTCAGCCCATTCTGTCTGATTGATTGTAAGCATCTCAGCTGTCGCTGGCTCCGTAAACTCCATTGGCTTCTTTGTGTAAAGCACATCGGTAACATAGTTTCCGACAGGAGTGTCCACATAACAGATTGAACAGAGGTAGTCATTACCAGTATCTGCAGTATCGGTGTAGTTCTTTCTCTCTGAATCCTTATAGAAAGGAATGGTCTCGTAGGTACGGAACTCACGATAAAGAAGACCCTCAAGCGGCGTAGGGTTCTGCATGTACTGAGTCTCGAAGACGAAGCTGTTTGCAGCCTCAATCTTATGCAGCTCCTCCAGTGCATGCTTGAACTCCCACAAAGGCTTCTCGTTACCGTTCTCGTCGTATGAGATACAAGGAAGAGATACAACCGTCCATTCGTCGGGCTCTATCTCCTGCAGGTATCCGCAGAGGTCGTGCTCATGAAGCCTCTGCATTACGATGATGATTGGTGTCTTACGAGAGTTGACACGGTTTCGGATTGTCGTCTCGAATCGGTTGTTCACGCGCTCTCTGATAACGTCAGAAAGGGCGTCTTCTGGCTTGATAGGGTCGTCGATGATGATGGCTCCAGCAAACTCAGTATCCCAAGCTGGCATGAAGTCCTCCATGTCCTTCTCCTCTTTCTCCGCGTCTGGGTTATCCACCTGTCCCGCTCCGAATCCAGTCACCTGTCCCGCCGTACTGACAGCGTACATTCCGCCTCCAGCGTTGGTGTACCATTTCTTCGCATTCGTACTGTCCGTTCTCGCCTCTGGGAACAGACGCTGGTAGTAATCTGAGCGAACCACGCCGTTAATCTCTTTGGAGCTATCAAGCACCAAGTCGTCAGAGTAAGAGAGATGAATAAATTTTGACCTTGGATTAAGCGCCAAACCGTATGCTATAAAGTTCTTTACCGCTAATTCGGTCTTACTGTAGCGCGGCGCAATGTTAATCATCAATCTTGTTATCTCGCCTTTAATGACCTTATCGAGCGCATCACAGATAGCCTTATGATGGTCTCCCACGACGAATCTATTACCCGTCTTATTCTTGAAGACATAACGGGTAAAATTCAATGTGGAAGACAGCGCAAAGGTCCTCTCTATGTCGACGTCTCTAATACTCATTATCCAACTGAGCCCACAGCTCTTTTGCTTCGTCCTTAGTCAGTGTCCTTGGAGCATCCTTCTCCTCAGACGGTTCTTCTCTCTTCTTATTCGTTGCTGCACGCCACTCTGCATCATGATTGTAAAGCCACGTTGCGAGCGCCTGCATGTTGTATGGCATCTCCGTTTCAGTTTCAGAGGTCTGTATCTCTTCGTCATCGGTATAAGCGCCGTCCACTCTGAGCCTTCTTCTGACCACTGTCTTAGACTTCACCTTCTTGCCTCCAAGGGCGCCTTTTAGGTACGCACCACGCACCAAAGAGGTTATCTTTCTTCTTCCACGCGCTAAGGCTTTACATATTCTCTCAGAACGTTTTTCGTTTTCCTCCTTCGTCCATGCTTCATACTTGCCATTTTTCATGCAGTTAAAGCGCTCTGGGCTAAGCGATTCTCCGAATCTGTCTCCTAGCGCATCCGCTATCTCAGCGTCATTCAACCCCTGCATCGCCAGTGCCAATATCTCATCGTAGAAATCGTCACCGTCGTAATCAAACTTTCTCGGTCTTCCTGCCATCTCTCTGCTTTCTTAAGTCCATATTCCATTCTACACCTTACCAATTTGCAATTTGCAGACTGTATTATCATCTTGCAAGCATATTGCCATGATTCTCTTTTAGTGATTAAAGGGAATGGGAAGCTGAATCTTTCTCCCCACCCCTCGTATTATTTTTAGCCGTTACTGAGACCCATGTAAACTCTACGCGGAATCTGGACCGTTGCTGTATACTTTCCGTCTTTGACTGGGTATCCTGCTCGTGTCGCGTTGTTTCGGTATCTCTCAACAATTCCCAGCGCTCTTGTGATTCGCGCTTCGCTGTTTGAGTTCGCCCAAATCCTCATGAACTGCTGGCTGATGTCTCGACTTGATTTAGTTCTTCTTCTGGTTCAGCTATCCCTCCTTTATCCGTTAATATTGCCTTTACTTTGATACCTCATAGAGTATCTGCGGTTCGCCTCTATCATCACATTCCGATATGCCTCGACAATGGTAAGATTTCGCCTCGTAAACTGAGTTCCATAGCGCCTAGCCGCTTCGGCCTGCAATCGTCCTGCTTGAAGTCGTACCTCCGCAGGCGTTTTATATCTACGTCTGGTTCAGCAATAAATTTTAAATAGTTGTTAGTCTATTCTTTCCACCTGTTCAGCGAAGACTTCTCCCTTAATAATCTTCATCTCTGCAGGGTATCCAAATCTCTCACAGAACTCCGCCTTCGCGCTCCATGATGAGAACGAAAGCATCACATACGCATCCATCTGCTCAGCCTTAGAGATTGCCGCTTCTTTTACCTGCTGCTTCACATCTTTCATGTGCTGCACTTTGGCCTCGCGTTCCATCTCCTGTAGCATTGCCTTTTCCGCTTCCCTTTCTGCCGCTCTCTCAGCCTTTGCCTCTTCTCTCTCTTCAATGATTGGGGACATGAGGTCGTCGAGCTCGTCAGCGATGTTGTTTTCCTCTTCTGTCTGGAGGAGGTAGTCAACACCAATCATGTTAAGGTCAACGTCGGTAAGTCCAGCGTCCTTGTAGTCGATGTCTGGAATAATCTGAGCAAGCTTCTCATAATCCCAGCGTCCTTGCGCGTTAGGGTTATTGAGGAGGATGTTAAGCTCTTTTTCCATCTTCACATCTACGTCAATGACCTCTCCCCTAAGTTTGTAGTCATTTTCATGCGTTACAGGGTCATACTTCTGGAGCTCGTCCATAATCGTAATCTTCTGGTGGCCCGAAACTACTGTGTATCCAGTTCGTTTGTTAATGGTTATACCTCCGACGATTCCGAATTTCTTTATACCCCTTTTAAGCGTCTTTTTCGCTTCGTCGTCAATGACTCTCGGGTTGTAGTCAGCAAACTTAATCTGCGAGCGCTTGAGCTCTACCGATTCTGTGCGTATGTACTTTGATAGTTCCATGTTGTGTGTTTATGTTTTTGATTCTTAACCGTTACTAAGGCCCATGTATTGTCGCCTAGATATGATTCTCGACCTATCGCTATTTGGATTATTTCTCCATGCGTTTGCATTGTAGCGTCTCCAAACTGTAAGCGCTCTGTCGGCACGTCCGCGCGTCCTTGCGCTTCTAAGAGCATCCTCAGCGACATTTGCGTCTAGTATTCTTCGATACTGATTATATAGCTGGTTTATTGATTTCCCTCTTCTAGTTCAGCGTTCCTCCTTTAGCCGTTACTATTTCCCATTCTTGCTTGCGCTTTCAGTCTTCTATCCATATTGAAGGCGGCCCTATAAATACGTGACTGATTTCTCATTCCGTAGTCAGTCATCATATCCCCTGCAAGTCTCCGTGAAAGAGCTGAAGCCCTATTGTAGATAGAAGCTCCCTGTCCAGTAAATCTTCCGCTTCTAGCATATCGCGTAGTGCGCGGACTCATTATTCGTCTAGTTCAGCACCTCCTTTTTAACCGTTAGCATTACCCCGTGCGGCTCTTCTTGCGAGATTTGCAGAAGCCCTCATATAGGCGTTTCTGATTGACATCTCTCTACTGAGATATCGTCTGTTTGTTCCTGCCCTGTAGCTCGCGTAGTTCGCGTCCTGCAGTCTGTCGTACTGAGCGTCGAGCTGTGCCTGTGTCTTTCTACGTCTGGTCGTTTTGTCCTCCTATTATTAACCGTTTGAGTTACCCAATGCTCTGAGCATATTGTTGCGAGCTCTCATAATTCTCTGGACGTTCCTGACTCTGGTCTCTCCTGTATTCCCCAACTGGTTTCTACGGAGCAGTTCGCCAGTCCTAAAGATTACTCCGCCTTCTCTGTCTCCTGCAACACGCGCATAGCTCATTGTCCTCGATGAAATTCTATTCCTTCTGGTTCAGCTATTCCTCCTGTTGTTTTCTGTCGTATTCAAACAATACCCTTTCAGCCATCGGGAAGACCTTGTAAATCTTCTC
>JAFZFH010000111.1 GCA_017555965.1 Bacteroidales bacterium | reverse complement strand
TAAGGCACGTAAAGGAGATAAGTAGTAGGGCAAAATAAAAATGACCCCGCCGGCTAGGACTTTATAGGGGTCATTCTAAACTTGCTTTCGAGGGTCAACGGCACTTGGGCTTCGGGGGTCACGCGCACAGGGCTTTTCCAGGAGTTGACTCTCTCGCTGATTCATTTATTAAACAGTTAGATAAGATTGCTGTAAGTGAATTGGAGCATATTAGGATGTTGGGCATATTCGGGCCATGGGGAAGAGGAAAGACTTATTTCTATAATAGGCTAAAAAATAAGTTGTCGTCGCGAGAGAAATCTGTTTCATATAAAACGGTCGAGTTTAATGCTTGGAAATACCAAGATACACCATCTTTGTGGGCATATTTATATGAGACGCTGTATCATTCGATGTCCATATGGCAGAAGTTATGGTTTTTTATTAAGTCACTGTTTACCTTGAAAGACTTGATTATATGCTTTATAGTCTTTTCTTTGTTTTGGTTATTGTATGGAGTAATTGAACCAACTGTTGATCTGGAACGAGTTACACGGATTATAAGCGCTGTTAAGATTCCAGCAATTATAATCTCATCTCTTTCTTTGTTGCTTTATAAATTGATAGAAAACCCTATTTCGGCAATAAAGATAATACGAAAGTATGTGGCAAGAAAGTCATATTCAGATGTTTTAGGGTTACAAAATGAGATAGAAAAAGACCTAGAATGCCTGATAAAGACAATGGTAACTAATGAGGATAAGATACTACTTTTTGTTGATGACATTGATCGTTGTAGCATCGAAAAAATGATAAAGGTAATAGAGTCGTTGCGTATTATATTGGAGAATAAAGAGATTCAGCAGCGTGTAATCGTACTCTGTAGCGTTGACTCAAACAAGTTGATTAAAGGGTATTGTTGTCAGCATAAAGAATTATATCGTAATGAGACAGAATTGGTAGAGATTGCTAGGGAACAATTGGATAAATTTTTTGTTTTCTCGATTGGCTTGCCACCACTGGATAACACTCAATATGGTGAATATTTAAAATCTCTAGTTTCTCAAAATCAAGATGATGTCGTAAATAATACCGAAAAGACACCTCCTTTTAGCGGTAATAGAAATGGAAAGTCGCTTGTCCCTGTTATTGGTGACGATGATGTAAAGTTATTGGATGATGCTCAGATATGTGTTGAAATACAAACTTTTCTAAAGAACAGGCCATTAGTTACTCCTCGCAAGTTACGTATAATGTATTATCAGTTGTTGTTCGCTAATAATGTGATAGCGTCTGCTGGAAATACGATACCGGGATATGTTATTGATATGATTTTAAGACGATCAATAGATGGAGTAGATGTTTCGATGGACGATTCCGATGTCTATTCGGATGTGGTAAAAATGGTAGTACCATATTGATGACATTCACACCTTCGGTTTAACAAATGTTTAACAAGTAAAACAAAATCGCCCTCCCAGATACCTGAGAGGGCGATTAGTGTGATTCGGTTGGGATTCGAACCCAAGACCCACAGCTTAGAAGGCTGTTGCTCTATCCAACTGAGCTACCGAACCGATCCTTATTTTCTTTCGTTTTCATTGGGTGAATTCGAAAGTGGGTGCAAAGATAGGTTTTTTCTTTGAAATATCAAAAACTTTTTGCTGTTAGTTTGTTTTCATTCTCGGAAACCCTGTGTAAAGCCGTTGTGAACGGATAGGGAGTGGTATTGATACACCAAGTCAGGAATATAAATTCGCCACTACGCTCTGCTTCAAGAAAAGATACTTCATACTCGTCAAGGTGTAGATAGAGTCTATGAAATATCACCTTTGCCCCCTTGAGTGAATATTTTCCATGAATCTGACATTTTTCAGTACAGCCCTCATTCTCCATCTTGGACGCTGTCAATATGGACACGTTGTTGTCTTTCAGAAATTCCATCGTAAGAGAACTTACATCAAGAGGACCCAACGGGACCTCGTCAGATTTCCACGATGACAGGAACAGTTCATCTTCTTCTGTTGATGACTCATATATGCAGTATGATGCGATAATACAGGTTGCAATGATTGATATCGCAAGCAGAGCCATCTTTGGCACTCGGCTTCGAAGGAATGTCAGTTTCATAAAAACAAGGCTGTCGACTTATTCAGCCGACAGCCCGTAGTCCAATGATTATGCCGTATCTTCTGATAGACTATTTTCCCTTCTTCATCATCTTTCCTGCAATCTCCACTCCTGTTACAAGGCTGAAACCGAGGAGAGCAAAGAGGACTGCACCTCCGATATGAAGACCGTCAGAAGTCGTTACTGCTGTCTCGTTCCATGGCCATACCTTGACGAGAGAACCGATGATGAAACCTGCAAGCACGATCAGCGTCTCCTTATTCCAGCGTGCAAGAAGCCAATGGAGGAACTTCGAGAAACCGAGGATTCCGACAATAGCACCTGCCAGGAATATACAGAGGATGAGCAGGTTATCTGCAAAATTCTCACCTGACACCAAGCCGGTGATGACTCCCATGATGTATTCATATTTGCCGAGGATCAGAAGGATGAAGCTTCCGGAGATGCCAGGAAGGATCATCGCACAGATGGCCAGTGCTCCGCTGAGGAAAATGAACCAGAGAGCATCAGGCGTCTGGGTCGGCGACAGTGTACAAATGGTCACTCCAAGGATGACTCCGAGAATGACGAGCACCACTTCACGCACTTTCCATCCCGATATGCCTCGCAGGATGAAGATCGACGAAGCCACGATGAGACCGAAGAAGAATGCCCATGTCTGAATAGGGTGGTCGTTGAGGAAAATCTGCATCAGACCGGCGAGCGAAGCGACGCTGACACCTATACCGGCCACGACAGAAAGCAGGAACCAGCCGTTGATATGGTTCCAGAAGTCGCGGATCTTTCCCTTCAGCAGCAGGCGGACCGCCTCCGCGTCCACTCGCGCGATGGAACCGACGAACTCGTCATAGATACCGGTGATGAATGCGATGGTACCTCCGGATACTCCCGGAATCACATCCGCCGCACCCATGCAAGCGCCCTTGACTCCGACCATCAAATAGTCCTTGAACTTTCTCATTATCTTATCTTTGTTAGGAATTCAGTGATTGCTGCGAAAATCTGACGTGCCTCAGAGCGGAGTTCCGCAGTCTCGCCGCCCATAAGAACCATATCGAAAGGATGACCGTCGTACTCATGTCTTCCGACCTTGAACCTCGCCTTCGCACACCTTGTCAGGAAGTCGATAGGGAAGTCGCTGTTGTCGATCATAGATATGAACAGGTCGCTCGGCTCATCGAAAAGCTGGGTAAGCTTTCCCGGATCAGGCATTCCGATCCAGTCGAGCTCCTTCTTCAGGATTGTGTTGGTGATGCTTGTAAGCAGCAGCTCGTCCTTGCCAAGTCGTCTGAAGGAGAAGAAATAGATGTTGACCTTTATTCCCAGAGACCTTCCCCATGCGAGGATGTCCTCCTTGAGAACGTCGAATCCGGGCTCTTCGACATCGATGACAACGCTGGCCGTACGGATCTCCGAAATCGGAATAAATCCGGTCGCGACGTTGCTGGCATATTTTTCAATCCGCTTCCTGCGGATGAAGTTCTTTATTAGTCCAAACATGTTTCAGGGGTGTTTGCTGCGATGAGCTCGCGAATTTCCTTCTTTGCCGCCTTCCATCTCGGTATGTCAATCTTCGTACCTACGACTTCCACAACCTTCGCCGCGATGATAGAACCGACCTCACCGCAGACCTTAAGAGGCATTCCGAGAGAATGTGCATATAGGAAGCCGGCAGCATATGTGTCGCCCGCGCCTGTCGCATCGATCGGTTTTGCAGGCCATGCCTCGATGAAATGGTAATCATCTCCGGACTTCACCATCGATCCGTCCTTGCCCACCTTCACCACTGCAATCTTGCAGCATGCTGCAATGTCGTCGAGTGCCTCGCGAGGTTCCTTGCCGGTGAATGCGGTCGCCTCTGTCTCATTGGCGAACACGATGTCTACATAATTGTCCACAATGTCATGGAGGAAAGCGTAGTTCGACTCCACCACATTATACGAAGCCATGTCAAGGGAAATGATACATCCCGCCGCCTTTGCAAGCTCGACAGCACGACGGATAGTCGCCTGATTCTGAACCAGATATCCCTCAATGTGGAAATAGTCGTAACCTTCGAAATATTCAGGCTTGAGATCTTCCGGAACGAGCTCTAGAGCCGCACCGAGATAGACCGCAAAAGTTCTTTCTGCATTCGGCGCCGTAATGAAGACCATCGCCCTTCCTGACGAGTTCACACCCTTGAGAAGCATGGACTTGATGCCATGCTGCTCCTGGTCGCTCTTGAAGAGATGGCCAAGGTCATCGTCTCCCACCTTTCCGATGAAGCCTGAGTCCATACCGAAGATGGCTGTGCCTGTGATTGCATTCGCCGCAGAACCACCAGCGACGAGCTGTACACCCATCGGCTTGAGAATCTTCCAGATCTTGTCACCTGTCTCCATGTCGACATGCTGCATGCTGCCCTTCGGCAGATGGAACTCCTTGAGGAATTTATCGTCCGGAAGTACGGCCAGAATGTCCGTAAGAGCGTTACCTATACCTAAAATTGACGCCATAAATATTCTTTTTACAGTTAAACATACAAAGTTAGCAAACTTTTGGATATTTTTGCACTGTCGCCTCGGTGGACTTTGCACTCTTGTCCTTTGGGAATTGTTCTGTCATTCCGAGCGAAGTACCCTGTCATTCCGAGCGAAGTCGAGGAATCTATAACATATAAAAATGAAAGGTAAAATACTAAAATACACCGCCTCTGCAGCCCTCGCAGTCCTGCTTCTATGGGTCTCGTTCCGCGAAGTAGAATGGTCAGGATTCATGGAAGGCCTGAAGACCTGCCGTTGGGAATTCATCGTGATTTCCATGGCAGCAGGATCATTCGCCTTCTGGCTCAGAGCCATCCGCTGGCGACTCCTGCTTCTTCCTATTGACGACAGCATCAGCCGTCTTACAGCCTTCAACGGCATCAACATCGGCAACATATCCAACTTCATCTTCCCCCGCATCGGTGAATTCATCCGTTGCGGAGTCATCACCCGACGTTCGGCACCCGTTGACCCGGCGCATCCCGAACACAAGAAGGCCTCATACGACAAGGTTCTAGGAACGGTAGTGCTTGAAAGAGGATGGGAACTTCTCGTCATGCTGATGCTTCTGGGAGTTGTCGTAGTCGGCGGATTCAGCAGATTCGGCGGATTTTTCGTCGAGCAGATACTCGACCCGATGGCTCAGAGGTTCAACTTCAGCGTCTGGTGGCTTGTCTCCATCCTGGCCTCTGCCGCTATCGTCGCAGCTTGGCTCATATGGCACTTCAGAGAAAGAAACGCCTTCTGCAGCAAGATCTGGGGCATCATCCGCGGACTCATGCAGGGATTCTCCAGCTGTCTGCGCATGGAACGCAAATGGCTCTTCTTCGCCTACACCGCCTGCATCTGGGGCATGTACTGGCTCATGGCCGCATCAACCATGTGGGCCGCACCTTTCCTTGACCATCTGGACCTCATCGACGCCCTCTTCCTGTCGCTCGTCGGTGGACTCGGCTTCGCAGTTCCCGTACCAGGCGGTATTGGTGCATTCCACTTCATCATCAGTCTGGCCTTGTCGGCAGTCTACGGCGTGTCACCGGAAATGGGAATCATCTATGCGACACTTTCCCACACCTCGCAGGCCATCACTCAGATCTTCTTCGGTCTGACCTCATACGCTTCTGAATCATTAAGAAAATAGCGGCATCCCTTTTGATAACCTTGCTTTCCCCGGGGCAGACGTTCTGCTTCCGGTAACATCTGTATTATGAAGGCAAGAGTCAAACACTATGAGGACCTGAGACGCTTTGAAGTCCAGGTTGAAGGCCACACAGCCTACCTCACATATATCATAAGGGGAAGAATCATGGATATAATCCACACCTATGTTCCCCGTCCCATCAGAGACCGCGGTATAGCGGCAGCCCTGGTCGAAGCCGCCTACAACTACTGCCTCGAAGAAAAGCTCTACTGTCAGGCCACCTGTCCCTACGCCCGCAGCTGGCTCAACGAAAATCGTTGATAGTGTGTTTTTAACATTCTGCAAATCAGTCTTCTATGGATCCTGCGTGCTCAGTAACTTACTCAATGTGCGGATTGTCGTTACCGGCTCGGTAGGCTATCTTGAAGATGCCCGATCGGGTCGGGCATGACTGCTGTCAGGAGGTTTTACGGTGACCTGCTACAGAGTATGTGGTGACTTGCTGCAGAGTATGCGGTGACCTGCAGCGGTGGATTTTTGTAAGTAATTGGATTTCACTGCCTTGCAAAAGAGTGATGTTACAGGTGCCCCACCTGAACAGGGGTACCTGTGACATTGGTATTTGTCTAAGAGATTGATTAATAGGGCTTTGTGTCTTTGTAGCTGCAGCAGGTTGTCACAAAACAGCAAAAATGAGTGTGTGCAGCTAGATGACTTTATTGATTGTTTCCATATTCAAGCGAGTGATGAATGCTATCTGTTTTCGGCTGGCATGAAAGTTTTTCCTCATAAGACCACAGAGAATTATTTTCTGCTCAAGACTCAGCTGGCTTACAGACTTTACTCCGAACTGATGTCCGATCAGTTCCTTGACAGAATCTTTAAGTTCCTCGATGTCAGGATTGTACTTGTCAGCAATTCCTATGAATACCTCAAATTCAGCTTCCTTCCTGGTCGACAACAGGCCCATCAATCGTGAGGGATGTCCAAATATATTTTCCACCGTCTTGTAGTCAATGTAGTTAATAGGTGACACTATACCGGCATCTGTAATTATATAGTGATCAGGAAGATTTATGTGACTGTTAAGGATTCTTTCTAACTCCCTTGTAGTAAAGCTGTCCACTCTTTTGCCAGACTCTACATAAGAGTTTCTAAAATACATATCAGCAGAACTCCAAGGATACTGATGAGGCATAAGACGAAAACCCGCAACAATGGGATTTCTCAATACATACGCTATCGCGTTTTCCAGATACTGTTTATCTGTAATCAACTTTATCTGTATTTCAACCTCCTTCATGGCATTGTCGCTATCCTGTAATCGTTTCATCATCATTGCACACATTCGTTTGTATTCATTTCCGAACTTCCAGCACTCTTCATAGCTACCACTCAAAATATAATGGAAATGATTTCCCATCAGGCAAAAACACAACACTTTAGCATCAAACTTCCGGGTGCATACGGCAATATAGTTCATGCCCATAATGAACTCCTTACGGTTTCTGAAAATCATTTTCCTTTCCAGTCCTTCACTGCAAACGTGATAAAACTCCCTCTCACTCATATTTTCAATATTTTGTTTTTATGGATGCTAATGTACAGGCCTTCCATGTATCTATAGTTGTTTTAACCTAAAACAACATCAAGTTTTTTTCTTTTTTTGCCGGGGGGGGGATGCTTATCGTCAGATCTGCTTGTTGCTTTTTGTGACGACCTGTGACGGGGTATTTGTGTAAGTGATTGGATTTCAATGTCTTGTAAAAGGTTAGTGCCGCAGGTACCCCTATTCAAGTGGGGTACCTGCGGTACTATGATTTCTTAACATGCTGATTAATAGGTGTTTGCAACTGGTTGCTGCTGCAGGTTATCACAAAAATCCGGTCAAGCAGCCATCCCCGCTGTCAAAAATGCCCGCCAGCTGTTTATAGCAAGAAGAGCAAGCTCAGCCTGATCGTGCTGTTTGGCACGGGGTTTGCAAAACCATAGGGCAAGGTTAGTTTAGTTGTTAATAGGGTTATTAGTTCAGAAAACGGGCCGCTCTCCGAGAGGAAAGCGGCCCGTATCTTTTATGAGATGCCCGATCAGGTCGGGATGAATGTTATTTCTGTCGGAGGAAGACCTGTACAGGACATCCGAGGAAATCGAAGTGCGAACGGAGCTTGTTCTCCAGGAAGCGCTTGTATGGATCGCGGATGTACTGAGGAAGGTTACAGAAGAATGCGAACGAAGGAGATCTTGTAGGGAGCTGAGTCACATACTTGATCTTGATGTACTTACCCTTCCATGCTGGTGGTGGGTAGTTCTCGATCTCAGGAAGCATCATGTCGTTGAGCTGTGATGTAGAGATCTTGCGAGAATAGTTCTCATATACATGTGCCGCTGCATCGAGCACGTCCATGATTCTCTGCTTGTTGATCACAGAAGTGAAGATGATAGGGAGGTCATTGAACGGTGCAAGACGCTCCTTGATGGCATTTGTGTACTCCTTCATTGTGTTGCTGTCCTTCTCGATGGTATCCCACTTGTTGACAACAACCACACAACCCTTCTTGTTTCTCTGGATGAGGTTGAAGATAGCCATATCCTGTGCCTCGATACCTGTCTGGGCGTCCACCATAAGGATGCAGACATCAGAATGCTCGATTGCACGGATGGATCTCATCACTGAATAGAACTCGAGGTCCTCATGAACCTTGGTCTTCTTACGCATGCCCGCTGTGTCGACAAGCATGAACTCGTGTCCGAACTTGTTGTAAAGGGTAGCGATAGAGTCACGTGTCGTTCCTGCGATAGGAGTAACGATGTTTCTTTCCTTGCCGAGGAGGGCGTTGGTGAGAGATGACTTACCTACGTTAGGCTTACCCACGATAGTGAAGTGCGGAAGCTCAGGATGCTCATCTGTGTCAGGATCCTCAGCCGGAAGCTCCTTCACGATAGCGTCAAGAAGGTCACCTGTACCGCCACCATTGGCTGCAGAGATGCTGTACACCTCGCCGAGTCCCAATGAATAGAACTGGAAGGCATCATACATCTTCTCTCCGGAATCGATCTTGTTTACAGCAAGGATAACAGGCTTGCCGCTGCGACGGAGGATGTCTGCAATCTCCTCGTCATAGTCAGTGATGCCTGTACCGGCCTCCACCATGAAGAGGACCACATGTGCCTCCTCGATGGCAAGAACCACCTGCTTGCGGATCTCCTCCTCAAAGATGTCATCTGAATTCGATGTGTATCCGCCAGTGTCGACAACAGAAAACTCAGCACCACACCACTCGCATCTTCCATAATGTCTGTCGCGTGTTACACCGGCTGTTTCATCTACAATCGCCTGTCGCATACCGACAAGACGGTTGAAAAGTGTGGACTTGCCCACATTAGGGCGTCCTACGATTGCTAAAAGACTCATGATTAAATAAATTTTAAAATCCCGCCTCTCGGCGATAATGGCATATCCCTATCCGGGACCGAATATCAGTGGCAGTCATTTCTGGAACCGCAACTTCCGCACCCGCCTTCTCCGCAGGAAGCAGAACCGTCGGCACCTTTCTTGCCCCACATCTTTATCTCATCCTCCTTGGCGCACTTGATGCCTCTCTTGCGCATCTCCTTATTGTTCTCGATCTCAGTCTCAGGGAACTTGCCGTCCTTCCTGAAGATGATGTTGAAGCAAAGGCCGAACACGCAGAGTCCGACAAGAACTACAGCAGCAAGCAGGATTTCCATTTAGTTTATAAAGCTTGAACTGATTTCCTCGTAATTGTAGACCTTGCTGATGATGTTAGCGAACATCTCAGTCATTGTAAGAACAGTGATCTTGCTCTTATCCTTAGCAGGATCTGTAGTCAACGGAAGAGTATCCGAAACGATTACCTCCTCAAGAGCAGACTCTGAAATCTTGTCATATGCAGGACCTGAGAATACAGGGTGGGTAGCACAAGCTCTTACACTGTTTGCGCCCATCTCCTTAAGGACATTCGCAGCCTTGGCAAGAGTACCTGCTGTGTCCACCATGTCGTCAACGATGACTACATCCTTGCCAACAACATCACCGATAGCTGTGATCGAACCCACAACGTTTGCTCTCTCACGAGACTTGTGGCAGATGATCACCGGGCACTCGAGATATCTTGCATAAGCATTAGCTCTCTTCGCACCACCCATATCCGGAGCCGCGATAGCGAGGTTCGGAAGGTTGAGGTTCTTGATGTATGGAAGGAATACTGCACTTGCGTAGATATGATCCACAGGGAAATCGAAGAATCCCTGGATCTGGTCAGCGTGGAGGTCACATGTCATCACACGGTCACAACCTGCCGCGTGGAGCATGTTTGCAACAAGCTTCGCACCGATTGAAACTCTTGGCTTATCCTTGCGGTCCTGTCTTGCCCATCCGAAATAAGGCATAACTGCAATCACCTTGTGAGCAGAAGCTCTCTTCGCAGCGTCGATCATAAGAAGGAGCTCGAAAAGGTTGTCAGTCGGAGGAGGAGTAGACTGGATGATGAATACAGTCGCGCCTCGAACGCTTTCGTTGTAGCATGGCTGGAACTCACCGTCGCTGAATGTCAGCACATCTGAACTTCCGACATTGATATTGAGTGCTTTGGCTACTTTAAGCGCGAAATCCTTAGAGGTCTTGCAGGTGAATAACTTGAGTTTGTGTTCGTGTTGCATCTTGTTGATGGTTTAAGGTCTATTTATTCATTTGTTGAATTCAAACTGTCAAGCACCGATCCGATGTAATCGAGAATCTCCTCTCTTCCAAGTCCCGTTTCAGAAGAACTCACGAAAGTCGGAGGAAGTTCCTCCCAGTGCTCCAGAATCTGGCCCTTCATCTTCTCTATCTGCCTCTCCAGGGCTACAGGCCCCAACTTGTCTCCCTTCGTAAAGATGATGGCGAACGGAATCTGACTCTGTCCGAGCTCGAACAGGAAGTCCATGTCGACCTGTCCGATATCATGACGTGCGTCGATGAGGACGAACAGCATCACCATCTCTTCCGAGAAGTTGAGGTAGTTTCTGATGACCTGCTCCAGTTTCTGTTTTCCAGTGGCCGAAAGCTTCGCATATCCGTATCCCGGAAGGTCCACAAGATACCACTGTCTGTTGATCAGGAAGTGGTTCACCAGCCTTGTCTTGCCAGGCTTGCTGGAAGTCATCGCCAGCTTCTTGTTGCTGCAAAGCATATTGATCAGCGAGGACTTGCCTACGTTTGATCTTCCGATGAAGGCGAACTCAGGAAACTTCTGTTTCGGCTTCTCGGAAATTCTGGTACTGCTGCCAGAGAAAAGGGCCTCTGTGATCTTCATAAACCGTCGGGTCTTTAAAACGTGCGCAAAGATATGAAAATTCAAGATTTTTTCCTAAATTTGTTGCAATATTGAACAAAGCGTATGGAAAAAGAAATATTTGACCTTTTCGAACTTCAGCAGAAACTGAAGAAGGGGGTGGAATGCCTTTTCCCTAAACGCATCTGGATCAGGGCCGAAGTGAGTGCCGTAAAGGCACGTAACGGAGGCCATTGTTATCTGGAACTGTCCCAAAGCGGAGACAGCGGGCTCGTCGCCAAGACCAGCGCCGTCATCTGGAGCTCGAAATACAGATTCATCGCTCCATACTTCGAATCCGTCACCGGATCGCCGATCACCGAAGGCATGGTCATCCTTATCGAAGTCCAGGTAAGCTACAGCGAACTCTACGGCCTTTCACTGGTCATAAATGACATCGATCCGGAATATTCTGTCGGCGTCAAGGAGCTCGAAAGGCAGAAGACCATCGAACGCCTGCAGAAGGAAGGACTCATGGACCTTCAGTCCGGCCTCGAACTCCCGGCACTTCCGTACCGTCTGGCAGTCGTATCGGCCGAAGATGCGGCCGGCTACCGCGACTTCATGCGCCACCTTCATGAAAATCCATATGGCTTCGGCTTCGAAACCGCACTGTATTCTGCGCTCATGCAGGGTGCCGGCTGCCCGGCATCGATAATCGAGGCATTGGACAGGATCATGGCAGACGGCGGGGACTTCGACGCCGTACTCGTGCTCAGAGGCGGTGGAGCAAAGCTCGACCTCGCGTGCTTCGACGACTATGGACTCGCCGCCGTCATCGCGCAGTACCCGCTGCCCGTATTGACGGCAATCGGACATGACCAGGACTACCACGTGGCCGATATGATCGCGCACACATATGTAAAGACCCCGACAGCCTTGGCAGACTTTTTCCTCGGAATATACGAGGACGAAGACGCAAGGCTATCTTCATATCTGACAAGGATGAGGCTCGCCTTCAACAACCGCATATCCTTGATGGAATCGGCACTGAGCGTGCTTCAGGCAAGGATTGCCGGAGCCGATCCGCGACGTATTCTCGAGCGTGGCTATGCCCTCGCCCTGGACGGCGACGGACGCGTGATGAAAGGGGCGGCCGGAAGAGCGAAAGGGGACCGCGTCAGCGTCATGTTTGCCGACGGCACCCTCGACTGCACGGTCACAGATTGCCGGTCAAGCCGGCAATGACGAAAGGGTCCGACAACAACGAAGAGCCGGCAATGACGGAGAGCCGGTAATGACGAAGCGAGCCTCACCCAGTCATTCCCGGCGAGCGAAGCCCTGTGGTGTCATTCCCGGCTCGACCGGGAATCTATAAACAAGAGAAACGAAAAATGGAACAATTTGACTATAACAAAGCCATCGAAGAACTCGAAACCATAGCTGCAAAGGTCGAAGACCCGCAGACCGGAATCGACGACATCGACAGATACATAAAGAGATCGCAGGAGCTGATCGAAGCATGCAGGGCCTACCTTCGCGGAGCCCGACAGAACGTCGACTCGCTCCTGTCATAGATTGCCGGTCAGGCCGGCAATGACGGAAGGTCCGACAACAACGGAGCGCCGACAACGGCGAAAGGTCCCGGCGGACATGGATTGCCGGTCAGGCCGGCAATGACGAAGGCACCCGGCAATGACGAAAGGGCCCTGCAATGACGAAAGGGCACCCGGCAATGACGTAGCGAGCCTCACCCAGTCATTCCCGGCGAGCGAAGCGAGACCGGGAATCTCAAAAAGAAGCGACCCCGGATCTTCAAACCAGTAAACAAAAAGTAAAAACGATATGTGCGCAAAAAAGAAGAAAGAGATGATTTACGACCACGATGAGTGGCTGGAACCCTACAAGGAAGTGATCGACAGACGAAACAAGATGATCATGGACCTGAAGGAGAAGATGTCGGTAGACGGATCTCTGAGCAAGGGCATCAACAACCATATGTACTACGGACTCCACCGCGACGGCCGCGGAAACTGGGTCTTCCGCGAATGGGCGCCTAATGCTACGAAGATATACCTCATCGGCGAATTCAACAACTGGCGCAGGACCGAAGCCTATGCCCTCAAGCCACTCGGCGGCGGCAACTGGGAAATCGTCCTCCCTGCAATGTTCCTGGAGCACGGCACCCTCTACAAACTCTACATCGAGTGGAAGGGCGGCGGCGCCGAAAGAATCCCTGCATATGTGACCAGAGCCGTCCAGGACCCGGTCACAAAGACCTTCTGTGCACAGGTGTGGGATCCGTTCGAAAAATATGAATGGAAGAACCCGAAGCCGGGCAAACGCCAGCACCCGCTGATCTACGAATGCCACATCGGAATGGCCGCGGAAGAGGAAAAGGTCGGAACGTTCGAAGAATTCCGCACCAACGTCCTTCCGAAAGTTGCGGAACTCGGCTATGACACCCTCCAGATCATGGCTCTCCAGGAGCACCCGTACTACGGCTCGTTCGGCTACCAGGTGGCCAACTTCTTCGCCCTCAGCTCGCGCTTCGGAACTCCTGAGGAATTCAAGGCCCTCGTCGACGACGCGCATGGACTCGGCATAGCCGTCGTAATGGACATCGTACACTCTCATTCCGTTGATAATGAGGCAGAAGGCCTTGGACTCTTCGACGGAAAAGAAACCCTCTACTTCTACGACGGATGGCAGGGACACCACCCTGCATGGGGTTCGAGATGCTTCGACTACGGCAAGGATGAAACAAAATACTTCCTCCTCTCGAACTGCAAATACTGGATGGAAGAATACCATATCGACGGCTTCCGTTTCGACGGCGTGACCAGTATGCTCTACTGGGACCATGGCCTCGAAAAGGCATTTGTCGGATATGAACCATACTTCAACAAGGGAGTTGACGACAACGCGATCGCATATCTCGCCCTCGCAAACGTCCTGATCCATGAAATGAACGAAGACGCATTCACAATCGCAGAAGACGTCAGCGGAATGGCCGGACTCGCCGCACCGCTCGAAATCGGTGGCGTCGGCTTCGACTTCCGAATGAGCATGGGAGTCGCCGACAACTGGATCAAATGGATCAAGGAACTCTCGGACGACGATTGGAGAGTCGGCGAAATATGGTGGCAGCTCACCAACAAACGCGAAGACGAAAAGACCATCAGCTACGCAGAGTGCCACGATCAGGCAATGGTGGGTGACAAGACCATCGCCTTCCGCCTGATGGACAAGGAGATGTACTTCTCCATGAACAAGGAATCGCAGTCGGACATCGTCGACAGGGGTATGGCCCTCCATAAGATGATCCGTCTTGTGACCATGGCGACATGCGGCAATGGATACCTCACCTTCATGGGTAACGAATTCGGACATCCGGAGTGGATCGACTTCCCTCGCGAAGGAAACGGATGGTCATACAAGCACGCAAGAAGACAGTGGTCTCTTGCCGAACCTGACTATCTGAGATACAGATATCTGCGCAATTTCGACAAGGCAATGATACATCTGGCGCAGCTGGAAGGCATACTTGACGAAAAACCTGAACTTTTTGTGCAGGATGAAGAAAAAAAGATACTTATTTTCAAAAGAAAAAATTGTATCTTTGCGCTCAATTTCAACCCCACCACTTCATTTGCCGATTACGGATTCGCCGTACCGGCAGGAAAATATGAGGCGGTTCTCAACTCAGACGAAAACGAATTTGACGGCTTCTCCAGGTTAAAAACTGGAGAGGAGCATTTTAGTGTATCTGTACCTAGCGAAAACGGAAACGGCAAGTACGACTCGTCACTGTCGCTCTACCTCCCTAGCCGCTGTGCACTGGTGCTGAAAAAAGTAGATTAAATTAACAGATATAGATTATGGCTTTTCTTAAATTCAACAAGTCCGAACTTGTCAACCTCGAGTACTCGCTCAAGCGTGAGCTCCTTGTTGCAAACGAGACTGGCGCGTACTGCAACACGTCAATCGTGACCTGCAATACCAGACGCTACCACGGACTGCTCGCTGTCCCTGTTGCAGGACTGGGAGGCGGAAAGTACATGTTGCTTTCTGCGCTGGATGAGAGTCTGGTCCTTGGAGGCAAGCAGTTCAACCTCGGCATCCACTGCTATGGTGACACCTACGAGCCAAGAGGACACAAGTACATCATAGACTTCGATGCCAACCCGGTACCGGTGGTAACTTACAAGGTCGGTGGAATCATCTTTACCAAGACCATCATGATGGTCCCTGACAACGATCAGATCCTTGTAAAGTACGAACTTGTTTCAGCACCGTCAAAGGTAAACCTCGTTCTCAAGCCGTTCCTCGCTTTCAGAAGTGTCCACAGCCTCACAAATCAGAACCCTGAGGCATACACAGGATACGACGAGGTAGATGGTGGAGTTTCATTCCGTCTCTACGACGGATTTCCTAACCTGAACCTTCAGGTTTCAGCAAACGCAGCCTACAAGCACCAGCCGTACTGGTACAGCGGAGTGACATACTCTGACGAGTACCGTCGTGGATTCGACTGCAGAGAGGACCTTCTCGTGCCAGGCTCATTCACAGTCGAGATGAAGCCGGGCGATTCGATCGTATTCTCTGCTTCATGCAGCGAGATCAACCCTAAGGGCCTCAAGAGAAAGTTCACAGACATCCTCAAGAAGACACCGGAGATCGAGAACCATATCGACCTCCTCAGACATAACGCAGAGCTCTTCAAGATCCACAACGGAAACAGAGCGCAGATCAACGCAGGTTTCTCTTGGCTTGAGACAGGTCTCCTCCGTGAGACTATCGTATCTCTCCCAGGACTTACCCTCTTTGCAAACGGTGACTGCGACGAGTTCGAGAAGATTCTTGACACCCTGATCTCAGACGAGCAGGAGAGACTTTACCGCAGAACAACTCAGGTAGAGGCACCTCTCAGACTTACTGAGACCCTCCAGCAGTACATCCGTTTCAGCGGAAAGGAGAAGCAGGTGTGGAAGAAATACAGCGAAGTCCTCAAGGGTATCATCGAAAGCTACGCACCGGGACAGAGAAGAGAAGTGACAATGCATCCGAACGGACTCCTCTGGGCCCAGATGGATGGCGTGGCACTCTCATGGATGAACGCATATGTACACGGCAGACCTGTAACTGAAAGAGCAGGTTACCAGATCGAGACGAATGCATTCTGGTACAACGCCCTCTGCTTCGCAATCGATATGGAGAACAAGTACGGTCCTGCAAGAAGCTCATTCGTAGAGCGTTGGGCGCCTGTACGTGACCTCGTGAAGGAGAACTTCCAGCCTACATTCTGGAGACCTGAGTGGGGATATCTCGTAGACTACGTAGGAAACGGACCTCAGGATCAGGCTGTAAGACCTAACATCCTCTTCCCGATCTATCTCGAGTACTGTCCGGTAGATGACGAGGTGATCTCAGAGGTTGTGATGACAATCAACGACGAGCTCGTTACGAAGAGAGGACTCCGTTCGCTCTCGCCAAGAAACGAGAACTATAGAGGTGTATACGAAGGCTCGCAGATTGACCGCGACCTCGCATACCACCAGGGTTGTGCATTCCCTGTTCTTCTCGCACCATACATCGACCTCTGCTTCAGAATGATGGGCGACGTATTCTACGGAAGAGCAAAATATCTCGTGGAAGGATTCTTCGAGGACATCAGCAAGCACGGTGTAGGTGCATTCTCTGAGCTCTATGACGGAGACCCTCCACACGAGCCACACGGAGCCATTTCTTCAGCGATGAGTACAGCAGCGCTTCTTCGTATAGCATATATTATGAAACAATATAAGAAATAAGGAGGAAAGGAAATGAGAGTTTTGATGTTCGGATGGGAGTTCCCTCCTCATATTGCAGGTGGACTTGGAACAGCCTGCTACGGTATGACCAAAGGTCTTGCACACAACGATGTGGATGTTCTTTTCGTAATGCCTTCAGCTTCGGGAGACGAGGATGAGAGTGCAGTCAAGATCATCAACGCCAGCGATGTAGCAATCGACACAGTCAGCGAGACAGTCGACGAATTCCTCGGAAAGGTACAGTTCGTGCACATCGGCACAAACATGGTTCCTTACGTGGATCCACGCGACTTCACAACTATGGTCGAGGAAGAACGCAAGAGACAGATCAAAGGTTTCCGCGTTCAGTACGGCCAGAAGTACAAGTTCTCAGGAAAATACGGCGCTAACCTCATGGAAGAGGTTGCACGCTACGCAATGGTAGGAGCTACCATCGCAATGCAGTACAAGGACCAGTTCGATGTGATCCATGCTCATGACTGGCTCACATACCTCGCCGGTATCGCTGCAAAACAGCTCACAGGAAAGCCACTCGTAGTGCACATGCACGCAACATCATACGACCGCGCGAGCGACGATCAGGTCGATACACGCGTAGTTGACCTTGAGACAAAGGGTATGATGGCCGCTGACAAGGTGATGGCTGTGAGTGAGCTTACAAGAAATATCTGTATCAACCGTTACGGAATCGATCCTGATAAGGTGGTGGCTGTCCACAACGCTGTGGACTTCACAGGCCGCGAGAAGCTTGAGGTCGAGAGGAACGTGAAGGAGAAGGTTGTAACCTTCCTCGGTCGCGTAACCTATCAGAAAGGCCCTGAGTACTTCATTGAGGCAGCTGCCAAGGTTCTCAAGAGATGCAACAACGTACGTTTCGTGATGGCCGGAAGCGGCGACATGCTCAACAGATGTATCCGTCACGTCGCACGTCTGGGCATCTCAGACAGATTCCACTTCACTGGCTTCCTTCGTGGAAAGGAGGTGCACAAGATGTTCGCATTGTCTGACGTCTATGTGATGCCTTCGATCTCTGAGCCATTCGGAATCTCTCCGCTCGAGGCAATGCAGACAAACGTTCCTTCGATCATTTCAAAGCAGTCAGGTTGTGCTGAGATCCTCAAGTACGCCCTCAAGGTGGACTTCTGGGATGTAGACGCAATGTCTGACGCAATCTACGGCCTCCTCCAGTATCCTGCCATCTCGAACCTCGCAGCACGCTGCGGTTACGACGAGGTGAACAGCATCAAGTGGAACGATGTTGCCGCTAAGATCAAAGGTATTTATCAGGAAGTAATTGACAAGAATTAAATAAAAACAAAATAATCATGAAAAAGAGTATTTGTCTGTATTTTCAGGTACACCAGCCAAACAGATTGAGACTATACAGATTCTTTGACATCGGAAAGGATTCGCATTACTATGACGATTTCGCTAACAGAACCATTCTCCGTAGAGTAGCTCAGAAGTGCTACCTTCCTATGAATGCCCTCCTCCTCGAGCTCATCGAGGCTAACAAGGGAGCTTTCAAGGTTGCAGTCTCTATCTCAGGTTCTGTACTCGAGCAGTTCGACAGATATGCTCCTGAGGTAATCGAGAGCTTCCGCAAGCTCGCTCAGACAGGCAGCGTAGAGTTCCTTTCAGAGACTTACTACCACTCTCTTGCATCACTCGCATCACCGATCGAGTTCAAGAACCAGGTACTCAAGCACAAGGCAGCTATCGAGCACTACTTCGGAGTGACTCCAAAGGCTTTCAGAAATACTGAGCTCATCTACTCTGACTCAATCGGAGAGATGGTATATGACATGGGATTCAAGACCATGCTTACAGAAGGTGCCAAGCACGTTCTCGGATGGAAGAGCCCTAACTTCGTGTACACATGTGCACAGGCTTCTAACCTCAAGGTCCTCCTCAAGAACTCAAGCCTCAGCGACGATATCGCATTCCGTTTCTCAGACAGAGGATGGTCAGACTGGCCGCTCACAGGAGAGAAGTACCTCTCATGGATCAAGGCTTCTGCCCAGAACGAGGACATCGTGAACCTCTTTATGGACTATGAGACATTCGGCGAGCACCAGAAGGCTGCAAGCGGTATCTTCGACTTCATGAAGTTCTTCCCTGAGGTAGTTCTCAACGACGGAGAATTCGAGTTCGTGACTCCTACCCAGGCAGCAAAGAAGCATCGTCCTGTTGGTGACCTCGACGTAATGGACCCTATCTCATGGGCAGACGAGGAGCGCGACGTGACAGCATGGCTTGGTAACGAGCTCCAGAACGACGCGTTCAACAAGCTCAACGACCAGGCAGAGAAGCTCGCCCTTCTCAACGACGAGGCACTTTGGTCAGACTATGGCCACCTCCAGGAGAGCGACCACTTCTATTATATGTGTACAAAGTTCTTCTCAGACGGAGCTGTGCATAAATATTTCAACCCGTATGATACTCCATATGAGGCGTTTATCAACTATATGAACGTTTTAAGTGATTTT
>JAFZFH010000110.1 GCA_017555965.1 Bacteroidales bacterium | reverse complement strand
TCCAAATCTTACCTTCACGCTTCATATAACGTGATACAGCCTGACGTGCAGCCTCGATCTGGCGGCCTGTGAGCCAGCAGTTCTCAAGGGTCTTAATGCCGAAAGAGCCAAATGCAAGCTGGTTTCCTCTCTGTGAGAGACCTTTCATGCGGCCTTTCTGCTGCCTTCTGAATTTTGTTTTCTTTGGTTGTAACATTTTTCTATTACTTTTTGATTAAAACTTTCTTTTCCCCTAACTAATTGAGTATCAGCTGGTTGGGCATAGTCGTCCTCAATTATTGGGTTGCAAAGATACAAAAAAAATCTGAATTACAAACATTATTTACATTTTTTAACAACATTTTCGACCAAAGTTTCGGCAGGCTAAAATGCGTACTTTCACATAGTTACGAACACTGTTAAAAATTTTATGATGACATTTTCGACCAACACCAAAACAAGGGTTTTCGACTTCGGCACGACCTATAAAAAACGACAGGACAGTGCGACTTTTAATCAGGATTTTGCTACTTTTGTAATGCAGACCGAAGAGTGTCAGACCATAATATTTTGAAAAAAGGACTCAGAATCATAATGACAGCTGTGACTGCACTCGCCTTATCATCGGCAGGAGCAGAGGATTGTCATGCACAGAAATGGAGGAAAAAGCAGAAGGCGGATGACAAGGAGACGGTTTCCGTGCAGGAATTGAGAAACAGCCTGACAGAAGGTCCGGTGCAACAGAAACAGGAAAACGACGGAAGGATGGCCTTCTTCGTTGAAGGGAATGATACAATATATTATGACTCGATAACAGCATCGAAGATATACTCACAGATTCCGAAGCAGAAGGGAAAGGAATGGCGCCAATATTATCGTCTCGTACATAATTTCAGCAAAGCATACCCGTACGCGCTTGTAGCGAAGAAACTCGTGACGGAAGCGGACAGCACGATTGCAGCAGACAGATTGAAGGGTGCAAAAAGAGAGAAATATGTAAACAAGGTCCAGAAGGAGCTTTTCGAAGTCTTCGAAGGACAGATGAGGATGCTCACCGTAAGCCAGGGCGCCCTGATAATGAAGCTGATCGACAGAGAAGCAGGCAAATCATCCTATAATCTTATAAAAGGATACAAGAGCGGCATCACAGCCGGGTTCTGGCAGGGAATTGCAAAGATGTTCGGATCAGACCTGAAGAAACCGTATGATCCCGAAGGAGAAGACAAGGAGGTGGAGGAACTTGTAAAGCTATGGGAAGCAGGAGAATTTTCCGCCCTCTACTGGTCACTCTTCTGGCAGGACCCCCCTGAAATACTTATTCCGGAGAAATACAGGTAAGGGTACATAAAAAGGGTCGCCTCATGCTGAGGCGACCTGATTGTTTTCTATACTTCAGACATATTTTATTCCCAACCTGGGTTCTGCTTCAATCCCGTACCAGTAGCTTCATCCCATCTATTGAGCTCGATCACATCGAATGGGAATGGATAGAGTTCATGCTTACCCGGAACAAAACCGCCGCCTAACTCACCCCAACCGTCATCCTTGAAAATGATCTTCGCCTTATGTGGCAATCCACTGACTTCCTTACCCTTTGTACCATGTACATAGAATTCGTCAAAGAGATAAGGAACATCATCGTCAGTCTTGAACGCAAGCTCCTTTGCCGCGTCACCCCAACGGACAAGGTCAAGGAAACGAGTTCCTTCCCATGCAAGCTCAAACCACTTCTCCTTCTTCACGTTATCCAATGTAAGGGCAGCGTATGTAGGAGCGCCTGCACGCTCTGCAACCTTATTAAGATACTGAAGACCATCCGGATCGTTCGTCATAGCACAAGCCTCCGCATAAAGGAGAAGAACTTCAGAATAGCGCATGATCGTACGGTTCTCATCAGTAATTGACGGATCGTTTGGAATCAGGTCTGACTCCCACGGCATGAACTTAAGGAAGAAATATCCGTAGTTAGCATAGAGTTCGTCATACTTGTAGAAATTCATGCCTCGCTTAGGGTCCATGAGCTTCTCTTCCTTTGTCAACGGAGTTCCGTCTTCCTTATAATCCAAAGCACCGTACTCATAATCAACCAACATTTCTTCGTAAGTTGCTATATATGCCTTGCGACGTGCCGAATTAGGTTCATTCGCCATGATTGCATCCGCAAACTTCACTGTAGGTGCACAGTTGTTACCCCACCCTTCAGTCTTGATAAGGAAATCAGGATAATTATGGAACATACGGAAGAAGAGAGCCAGGTTGCGCTGGAAGTGATACTGTCCATCCCAACGGCCGATACCCTCATTATAGTCATAATTAAGCTCGAACACCTTCTCTTTGTTTCCGTCTCCGGCCACATGGAAAAGATCAGCCATCTGATCACCAGGAACAAGGTCATAATTGTTTGAAGTGATGACTGCCTTAAGAGATGCCTTTGCACCTTCCCAATCCTCATTGAAGACCTGCGCTTTACCAAGGAAAGCCTGACATGCTCCGGCAGTGATCTTGTATGCACCCGAAATATCCGATTGCCCCTTACGTTCCTCTAGATCTGGAAGGGCGGCCTTATACTCAGCAATGATCCAGTCCATAAGGACCTGATGGTCGCAGTTTGTAGGACGTGCGTCACCTGCAAGGACATGATCGACAAGCGGCGGTGTACCCCAATAACATGCAAGATTGAAATGTGCCCATGCACGAAGTACGCGAGCTTCTGCAACACAGCGCTTCTTGATCTGGCTGTCACATTTCTCTCCTTCTTCTCCATAGAAATTGCCAATGACCAGATTACATTTATAGATCAAGGAATAAAGTCTCTTATAGCAGACACTGAGGTGAGGAATATTGTTATCATATGTATGACGGAACTCATTCATCTCCTGACCGCCCTCACTACTACCATTCTTCTTTCCTCCACCCCAATAGAGTTCGTCTCCAGGAGCATTGATCAGCACATTCCATGAAGGGTTGTTGATGCCGTTACCAGCACCGCTTATCAGACTGATTGCAGATTGATAAACCGCAACGAGTGCAGACTCGGCATCCTCGTCAGTATGGTAGAAATCCTCATATGCTACCACGCCTTTCTGCGGAATATCCAGAAGACTCTGCTTGCATGAAGTTGCCGCAAACAACATCAAAGCAACAGATAATCCAGAAATAATATATTTTCTCATAATATGATCAGATTAGAATGAAATGTTAACACCAACAAGCAGACGTCTTGCATTCGGATACGCTCCCTTATCAAGACCTCGTCCCGATGCAGAACCTGTAGATGCTGTCTCAGGGTCGAATCCCGGATAATTTGTAAATACAAACCAGTCATCCATAGATACATAAGCACGAATATCACTTATAAATGCCTTGTTTACCCACTTCTTCGGAAGAGTATAGCCAAGCTGGATCTGCTTGATCTTGAAGTAGTCACCCTTGAACAGAGTAGCCGAAGAACTCCAGAAGTCCACATCTGAATACATATTCTCGATAGTAGGGATACTCTTGCCAGATTCATTATAGAAGTACACCAGTGAGTTGATGCTCTGATGCTGCGTACGATACACACAAGGAACAAGGTCAAAGCCGGCAGAACCTGTACCGAACATTGTGAAATCAATGCCCTTCCACTCCATACGCAAAGTAATACCGTAAGTCACTTTTGGAAGAGAGTTGCCGATGTACTTGAGGTCAGCATCCACAGGAGTCTGAGTAATCTCACCGTTCCTGTCATAATACTGAGCTTTACCGTTCTCGCCTATTCCAGCATACTCGAAGCCACGAAGGAACCATACAGGATAACCACTTTGGAAATAAGTCTCAAGCTTGTAGTTCGCAAAGCCTGAACCTGTAATATGTCCCACAGCAGGATCAAGGTATGTCACCTTGTTATTGAGAGTAGAAAGGTTTCCGCTGATACTGTAATTAAAATCACCGATATTGTCCTGCCATCCAAGTTCGAACTCGAAACCGTTGTTGTTCACTGAACCAGCATTGATTGTAGTCGAGCTTACACCAACTTCAGCTACAGGAGAGATGTTTACAAGGAGGTCTTCGGTATTCTTGTTGAACCAGTCTGCAGAGAATGTAAGCCTGTTGTTAAACATACGGAGGTCAACTCCGATATCAGTCTGAACTGATGTTTCCCATGTCAGATCAGGATTTGCAAGACCATCAGGCTGAGATCCGAGTGAGAGAGTATTATCTGTACCGTACTGATACTTCTGACTGTTGTAAGAAATTGAGGTCGAGTATGGATAACCTGTAAGAACGGATATATTACCATTGACACCCCACGAAGCACGTACTTTCAAGAAGTTGAGGATATCCTTGCTTACGTTGTCCTTCATGAATCCCTCGTTGCTGATTGTCCATCCTCCTGACACAGATGGGAAGAATCCCCAACGGTTTTCAGAAGACAGCTTTGAAGAATCAAAAGCATCCGCACGGAAGTTTGTCTGAACGCTGTAACGGTCATCATAAGAGTAATTCAGACGTCCGAAGTATGAAATCTGGGCAGTCTGCGAAGGAGTACCGCCACTTATTGTCTTTACGCCAGAACCGTTATCATATGACAGGAAGCGGAAATTTTCAGCATAACCCTTGAGAGGGTCCTCACCCTCGAGACTTGCGCTTACGTTGCGATAGTCAGAATATGTATACGACATACCCGCCATTGCACCGATGTTATGCTTGCCGATCGTCTTGTTGTAGTTTGCAAAGTTCTCCCACTGATAATAGTAGCTCTGAGAAGAATTTGCAGAAATCTCATAAGTCTCCGAGAAAGCCTTGATGTTCACATAGAACGGCTCAGAATAATCGCTGTCATAAGACTGAGAAATACGGTAGCCGAGACGAGAAGTGATAACGAGATCCTTTATAGGAGTGAAGTTTGCGAATACGGTACCACGAATACGCCAACCTTCAGACTTATTGTTATTGCGGTCACGGTAAATGAGAGGGTTTACACCATCACCTTCGAGAATCTTCGATGTAGAATAGTACCAGCCCGGATGACCTTCCGGACCATAAACCTTCTGCTTACCGCCGTCAACAGCCTTCTGCATTCCCGGACTCAACTCATCATAATCCTTGAAATAAACAGGAGTGATCGGGTCAATGATCAATGTACCAAGAAGAGAAGCACCACTTCCCGCATACTCCGAATGCTCACCGAGAGCCTGCCTCTGATAACGCTCAATAGAAGTATTTGTACCAACCTGGAACCAAGATTTGATCTTATAGTCTGCATTTACCTGAGCGGTAAGACGCTTATATGTATCCTTGTCGCCACGGGCCATACCGTCCTGGTCGACATAATTGAGCGAGAGATAGTACGAACCACGATCATTAGCACCCTGAGCACCGATTGTATGGTTATGAGTATAACCTGTTCCATAAAGTACATCAGCCCATCTTGTATCTGTAACGCCATCCCAAGTGCCGTTTGCTATAAGCTCTTCAGGAGTTCCAAGAAGGCCAGCCTGATGCTGCCAATCCATGTACTGCTGAGCATTCATGACCTGGGCATAACGTCCAAGCCTGTCGACTGTAAGCTTATAATTATAGAAGATTGTACCGTCCTTACCTTTTGAACCGGACTTTGTGGTGATGAGAACGACACCGTTTCCAGCTTGAGCTCCATAGATAGCTGCAGACGCAGCATCCTTAAGAACCTCCATAGATTCGATCATAGAAGGATCAAGATACTGGATGTCATCTACCTTGAGACCGTCCACAATAAGGAGAGGACCAAGACCAGCAGAACTGTTGGAAGAAATACCGCGAACGCGGATAGAAGAACCCGGAGCTCCGGAATCATTGAAAATCTGCACACCGGCCGCCTTACCCTGAAGCGCGGCTGCGGCATCAACAGAAGAACGGTTTGCGAGTTCGGCAGAACGCACTGAAGCGACAGAACCTGTAAGGTCACTTTTCTTCTGAACGCCATAACCGACAACCACTGTTTCTTCCAACATTTCGTTATCCTCTTCAAGAACGACATTGAAGACTGTCTGGCTACCTACAGCAATTGTCTGTGACTTATAGCCGATGCTCTCAACGGAGATACTTGCCCCCGGAGGAACATTCAGCTGGAAGGTTCCCTCAAGGTCAGTAGCAGTACCGACACGTGAGTTGCCGACTACGGTAACAGCCGCACCGATAACAGGCTCACCGCCGGTATCAAGGACCTTACCACTGATGGAACGGTTCTGGGCAGAGGCTACCCCCCCCGAATGTGAAAAGTACCGCCAGGGTACACATCACTTTCATCAGATGTTTTAACATGAGTGTTAGATTTAGTGTTAATAATTTGGTTATGGATATTGCATATCCACTGGTAAAGTTATAAAATTTACAACCAATAAGCAAACACTTTAACAGCAACAAACTCTGGCAGAAATCGAAATTCCGTCAGAGTTCTATATAAACATGAAACATCATATCAGATAACGATATACCATCATCTGTTCCAGCTGGACCAAGGCTTTAAAACAACTGTGTCATTTCCCGTGCTATAATTGATACAGTCGTAGTCTAAAACACATTATTAATCGGTTTTTGCCGACCCCTGTATCAGATTTATGGCTCAAAGCGCAACAGTTGTCCAGTTCTTTGGAATTGCGTAAGAGCGACAACCGCATATATGTATAATCCGGTATATCGTTCCTTAACGTTATCCACCTACGGACATCTGCATTCCGGAGTCGAAACAGATGTAAGGAGAAGATTGTATCCAATCTTTAAGAACATAAAACTCCGCTCCGGAAGAGAGGGTCATGTGCACATCAGCATGATAATGGCCGAAGACAAAGTAATCCACCTCATGTGATGAAGCGAATTCCTCCGCAAACTTGTAAAGCGATTCATCCTTGCCCCTGAATTCATATTTCTGATCATGAGCAAGACGGTTGTTTTTCGACCATCCGTTTCCAAGACGGAACGCGACCCACGGATGGAGAAGGCTGAGGAGGAACTGAGTGACCCTGCTGTGGAACACACCCCGAAGAATACGGTAGCCTAAAGGAACCGGCCCCAGACCATCTCCATGCCCCAGACAGAATTTCTTACCGCCGATCTCCACAAGGGCAGGCTGAGTAAGCTTCACCATTCCCAATTCCTCAAAGTAGGAGTATGTCCATATATCGTGGTTACCCTCAAAGAAAAAGACCTTGACTCCCCTGTCCATAAGAGACTGAATAGCAGCAAAGACCCTTACATAACCTTTCGGAACCACATCCCTGTATTCATACCAGAAATCCCAGATATCACCCAGGAGGTACACAGCAGCCGTATCTTCCGGCAGTGAGCAGAGAAAATCCGCAAACCGACGCTCACGGCCAACAGGATCGGCTACCTGAAGGCCCAGATGGACATCTGATACGAAATATGTTTTCATCCCTGTTAAAGATTTCTCGATACCCTGCGGGTTCACGAAATGACAAACTCAGACAATTATGCAAAAATGAAGATGCAGAGCGCTGCCAGGAGACAATAAAGAGCAAACCACGAAAGTTTCGCCCTCTTTACCAATGCGATCATGACTTTACATGCAAAAAGGCCGGAAAGGAAGGCAGACAAAAATCCGAGCACAAGCGCAAGAGCACCGACCGAAGACTCACCGAACTCGCCGCCCACAACTTCAAGGAAAGTTTCTCCCAAGATAGGGATAAGAACCATAAGGAAGGAGAACTGAGCCATCACATCTCTCTTGACCCCGCAGATAAGACCGGTCGATATAGTCGTACCGGAACGGGACAGGCCGGGAACCACAGCAAAGGCCTGACCAATACCGACGGCAAAGGCCTGCCAGTAAGATATGCCGTTTCTTGACTCGTTTGCCGGGAAAACAGATCTTTTACCCGGACGCGACGCATAGTCTGAGAAGAAAAGAAGCAGAGCAGTCACGACAAGGGCAACGCCCACCACATGAACAGATCCGAAAAGAGCCTCCACACTATCCTTGAAGAACAGCCCCACCACCATGACTGGAATTATGGATACTGCTATCTTCAGCAGATAATCGGTCTGATCATTACATGACAGGCTGATCTTTCCGGCATCACTCTTTACGACCTTCAGATCCTTAAGTCCACAGAAGAAACCTTTCAGAAGATCCCAAATCTGCGAACGGAACACGACTATGGTACTCAATACCGTCGCAGCATGCACCATTGTCGTAAAAAGCAGATCATCGGTAGTCTCAACACCAAGAAGTACCTTTCCGATTTCAAGATGGCCGCTGCTGCTTACAGGAAGAAACTCCGTAAGTCCCTGAATAAGACCAAGTAATACTGCCTCAAACCACTCCATGACTAATCTTTGTTTCCTTTGAACATGCCCATAATCGCAACAACCTCTATCACAATACCCAGGATTACGACAAGAGGAGCCGCTACCATACGGCGGAAATCAAACATGTCATAATTGAAGACCTCCGGATCGGTACTTCCGCCTCCGGTCATCAGAATATAACCTGATACCATCACGACCAGACCTATCAGAAGGTATCTGAGCCCCTTCGGGGTCATTGCCATTTTCGGATTATTTTCCATTTCTTTTTTCGTTTTAATAATAAAGCTCGTCCTTCTTGAGGGACACAAGCCTGTTGACTACAAACCAAGTGCTGGTCAGACAGATTGCCAGACCCGACGCAAGCACGATACCGATCACCGTAAGCAGGAGATCAAGCCTGAATATCTCGAACAGCTGCTGGAATTCGCTCCTGACAAAATACATCATGACGACCAGGGCGATTATCGCAAGAAATGCAGCAAACACACCCTGAAAAGCCGCCTGAATCAGGAAAGGCGCACGTATGAATGACCTGGTCGCACCCACCAGTTTCATTGTATGGATGGTGAACCTGCGCGCATATACATTCAACCTTACCGTATTGTTTATCAATACAAAAGAGATGAACAGCAGAAGAGAAATAAAGATTCCGAGAATCGCTGAAATCTTGTTCAGATTCGCATTCAGCGCATCAACGAGAGAGCTCTGATAGACCACCTCATCAACAATGGAAGATTTTACAATCTCATTCCTGACAACCTCCAGACTGTCTGCCGAAACATATTCAGCCTTAAGGGTGACATCTATCGAAACCGGAATAGGAGATGTTTCAAAGACATCCAGAAAATCTTCTCCAAGCATATCTGCCATCTCCCTCATTCCCTGCTCCTTGGAGACATATACGGACTTCTTTATGAAACGTTTCTTGTCAAGATCCTTCTGGAAACTCATCGCGGACTCGTCAGAAACATTCTGCTTCATCATGACCGTAACCTGCATGTTTTCCTTGAAATAGTCGGAAACGCTCTTCGCATTCACAAGAAGCATAGCAGCAACTCCGACAAGCAAAAGCACAAGACTTATGCTTATAACCGAAGAAAGATATGCATTCGCCAACCTACGGCGCATCAGTTTATTATCTGCAGAACTCATATATCAAATCCAATCGGGGTCAAAGATAACTATTTATCAAAAAATTATTATTATCTTTGTAGAGATTTTGTCACTAAAAATTACCACTATGGGAAATTCAGCCAAAAGAATCCTTTTCGTCAATTCGGAGATATTTCCATATCTTCCGGAGTCTCCTATTGCTAACATCGGAAGATACCTCCCTCAGGGCATCCAGGAAAGAAAGAAGGAAATAAGGTCTTTCATGCCTAGATACGGCTGCATAAACGAAAGAAAGAACCAGTTGCACGAGGTAATCCGCCTTTCGGGCATGAACATCGTCATCAACGATGTCGACAGACCTCTTGTAATCAAGGTAGCATCTATATCAGCAGCCAGAATGCAGGTGTATTTCATTGACAATGAAGACTATTTCCACCGCAAGAGCGTTTACTTCGATGAAAACGGAGAGTTCTTTAAAGACAATGGAGAAAGAGCCATCTTCTTTGCACGTGGAGTACTTGAAACAGTCAAGAAGTTAAGATGGGCTCCTGACATCATCCATTGTCAGGGATGGATCTCACAGGTACTTCCTCTTTATCTTAAGAAAGCATACAAGGACGACCCTATCTTCTCAAACAGCAAGGTGGTTCTCTCTGTCTACGATGACACCCCTGCAGAGCTTCCGGAGGATATAAAGGAAAGGATATTGTTCAGCGGAGTCGGCGAAGATGATCTGAAGGTAATGACAGAAACGAATGGCATAAATCTTGCCAAGCTCGCGGCAGAATATTCCGATGGCGTAATCTTCGCTGCGGAAAACATTCCTGACGAGATTAAAGATTTCTGCCAGAGCAAGGGATATCCTTGCCTGCCATATGACGCAAAATCAATCGAGGACGGATCATACATAGAAGTTTACAATAGTTTTTACGATAATTTATAATGAGCTTTAATCTATTACGCAGAGTCTGCCGCCTTGCGGCTATCGGTGCGATACTGCTTGGCTCTGCATCATGCATTACCATAAACGAGGAGCTCGGAGGAAACCTCATCCCGACAGACCAGAAGTGGGATGTCTTCCCCCAGGAACCTGCTGTTCTTGAAAACATCAGACTGGAAATGTCAGACAGCCTCACAGGATACAGCACAACGCGATTCACATTCGGTGCGATCAACGACGGAGGCATTCTGGGAACAACATCCAAGGTATCAAGCATCACGCTCGTACCCGTATGGGACACACTTGATTTCGGCGAAGAAACCGTGATCAAGCAGTTCCATTTTACGGCAGTGCGCGACACATTGTCAACAATTTATGACAATGAGATGAAAATGCTTCAGAATGTATACGTTTCTGAGCTGAAAATGCCTCTTGACTCAAACATCATCTACACAAACTCGCTCTCAAACCCGGACACCCTCAACAAATATGTTGATCTCACCCGAAGAATTACTGCAGGTGTGCCGGTTTACTCTGGCGGAGATTCGCTCTCATTTGACTTCAGCCTGGAATATGCAAACAAGGTCTGGAAACAGATTGACGCAGCACAGCAGGCCGGACAGATGGACACTGTCGAACACTTCCTGAAATACCTCCCGGGCATCTATTTCAGCACTGACACCCCTGTTGGAAAGGGTGGACGAATCAACATGTTCAACCTTGTCATGAACAACAGCCAGGGATATCTTTCAGGAAACTATGCCGAGCTCAAATTCACAGCAAAGTACGATGGAGAAATGGTGGACACATCTTTTGTATTCATCTTCGGACCTGGAGACTTTGTAAAAGTGGACAAAGTAAACAATCAGTTGGAATACCCTGCTCAGTTTGCCTTCAACGGCAGCAAGCATGACACCTTTGAAACATATAAGGACGGCATCATTGCAACTGACAAACTATACGTAGAAGGTGGCGGCGGACTTAAGCCGGTAGTGAAAGCAGAGGAGATCAAACAGATTCTGGAGAGACAGATCGCAGCAGCAGGTATTGTTGATCCAAAGCAGGTCGTCATAAACAAAGCTACAGTTGTGCTTCCATATGACGTCCATGGGGACTACGATCTGTTAGACAAATATCCGGCAATTCTCAGTCCTACAGTGAGACTCCGCAGCACTGACGGACACTACGTCACATATGCAGGTCTTACAGATGCCAGCATCAGCACAGAAAATCAGGGAGATATAAACAGGTCACTGAGCCTGTATTCGCCTGACATCAGCCACCATGTGCAGGAAATCCTGAAACTCGACAGAAATTCAGAGGATTATAACAAGAAGATCCAGAATTACGACATCTGGTTCCTTATCATGATAGAAGAAATCATTGAGGATACAACATTCGAAGACACCAGCAGCTCATATGACAACTACGCATACAACTACTACTATAACAGTATGATGTATGACCCATATGGCTATGGATACGGCGGATATGGTGGATATGGCGGATACGGTTATGGCTATGGCGGATACGGCGGATACGGATATAGCAACTACTACAACTATGCTATGCTTGCACAAATGTATGGCTCCTACGGCAGCACGTCATCAGAGGAGTATTCAATAGAGATAGACAAGGACAGGTTCTACAACGCAGTTCTTAATGGCCCTACATCAGAAGGAGCCAAGCCGGTATTGAAGGTAACCTTCTCTGCACCTAAATCAGCAGAATAAGATTACATGACATAAAAAGAAAGGGGGCAGATCGATTGATTTGCCCCCTTTTGTTATTTCAGACAAAAATATTATTCATTTACCTTGCCTTCAATGTACTTGATAGCGTCACCTACTGTAGAGATCTTGTCGCCAGCATCTACATCTGGGATCTCGATATCGAACTTCTTCTCGAAGTCCATGATAAGTTCTACGATGTCAAGTGAATCAGCACCAAGATCATTAGTGAAGCTAGCTGTTTCAGTAACCTCAGACGCATCAACGCCCAATTTCTCGACGATGATTGCCTTTACGTCTTCTGCAATATTAGCCATAACTTTAATTTTTTAGTTAATAATTTAGTATTTTTATATACACGAATTTGCGCTAAATCAGTGCAAAATAAATAAAAAAAAACGAGAAAAGAAAATTTAATCGAGATTAGGACGGCTCAACTTCATCCATACCCTAAGTCCGTTAATTGAGTTCAACAGATAGAATATCCACATTATTACCATAACGGCCGCATGTGCTTCTCCTCTGGTCACGCAGACAACCCACATGGCTACGCTGACAATATTAGTAATTATCCAAAGGAACCATTGCTCCATAAAAGCCAGAGCCATCAAAGCCTGAGCCACAATACTGAATACGGTGGTCGTGGAATCCTTGAAAGGCTGAGGATCTCCAACAGAATCAAGGATCAGACCAACGACAAATACAGCGGCAACACATCCGACCCCAAGCAACAACCTCTGCCTCCATGTAAATCTGCGGGCTGTCACTTGAACTCCCTTACCATCTGACTCCGCACTAATCATGGCTGCTCCCCTCTTTCTCCATTGCCACCATCCGATAAACTGCATCGGAAGATAATATAACGCATTGAGGGCCGCATCCCCATATAATGCCGCCTTATAAGAGATATACGCATACATGGAAACATTCACAAGACCAAAGACATAGTTCCAGATGCTTCCTTTTGCAACAAGAACGACGCACAGCACCCCCGCGATTCCAGCTATTGAGCCGACTATATCCACATCACCGCTGAGGACGGTGTATAGTATGTTGGAAACTATGACTCCTACGATAAGGAACCAGTCATAAAAGGACAACACTTTGTTTTTCATAGGCATATTCAAGATGATGATGTAAGCGATTCATGAATTCTGACTGCCAGCTGCATGCCGACAAGTTCGGCGAGCTCATCAACAGAAGCCGCAGCAATCCTTGGAACACTACCGAATCTCAGAAGCAGTCTCTGCTCCGTCTTTTCTCCGACACCCTTTATATTCTTCAGCGCAGACTCTATCTGAGTCTTGCTTCTGAGCTTTCTGTGGAATGTTATTCCGAATCTATGGGCCTCATCACGAATCTGCTGAAGGACCTTCAACGCAGGTGAATTCCTGTCGATGAACATCGGATACGGATCACCTACACGATAAACCTCTTCCATTCGCTCAGCCAGGGCAACCACAGTCAGTTTATCAGTCAGTCCCAATTCCTCCAAAGCCTCATAAGCGAAGGCCAGCTGACCTATGCCGCCATCTATGACAATCAGCTGCGGAAGATCATCAGGGTTTTCTGCCAACATACGCGAATATCTGCGATTAACGACTTCCTTCATTGTCGCATAATCATTTGCACCTACCACTGTCTTGACCTTGAAATGACGGTAATCCTTCTTTGAAGGGACAGCATTCCTGAAAACGACGCATGCGGAAACAGGATTTGCGCCTTGAATATTCGAGTTATCAAAACACTCTATATGAACTGGTAGTTCGCTCATACCTAACTGCTTACGAAGTGACTCCATGACCATATTCTTATATGCGTCAGGATCAGTATGTTCCTGCTGTTTGAGTGCATTGAGGCGCATCTCCTTAGCATTACGCGCACTCAATTCCAGCAAAGCGAGCTTGTCGCCTCGGACAGGGACCTTAAACTCGATGTTTTCAAGCTCCATATCAGGCTTGAACGGCACAATGACCTCGCGGGAAAGAATGCCAAACTTCGAGCGGATCTCTCCGATGAACATCGAAAGGACAGACTCCTGCTCCTCTTCAATCATAAGCTTGAATCCAAGGTTCAAAGACTGAACCACCGCGCCACCTCTGATTCGCATGAAATTGCCGAAAGCTTCAGGACCGTCAATAACGAGAGAGAACACATCAACATCTCCTACGGTAGAGTTCACGATCACGGACTTACTGTAATGCTGCTCAAGCGACAACATCTTTTCCTTGTACATCTGAGCATGCTCGAAATCCATTGATTCTGCAGCCTCCATCATCAAGGACTTATAGTGTTGGATGATTTCCCTGCCGCCTCCTCTGAGCAGCTTTATTATCTCGTCGATATTATCATTGTATTCCCTTTGAGAAATACCGCCTACACAGCAGCCCAGACATTTTTTGATATGGAAGTTCAGACACGGGCGGATCTTCCCCCTCAAGATGACATCTGAGGTGATTCTATGTTTACAGGTCCTGAGAGGATACATGTTATGGAAGAATTCCACAAGATTGCGTGCGTGCACCACGCTGCTGTATGGACCGAAATAACGGGATCCGTCGCGGACCATACGACGCGTCAGAAATACTCTCGGAAACTCTTCTGCGCTGATACATATCCAAGGATAGGTTTTAGAATCCTTAAGCAGAATGTTATAACGGGGCTTGAACTGCTTTATAAGATTGTTTTCAAGCAGAAGCGCATCTGCCTCGGATTCTACGACGGTAAATTCAGCATCTGCAATCTTGGATACCATTACCGCGGTCTTTCGGGTAAGCCTCTCTACAGGCACGAAATACTGTGCAACTCTCTTATGCAGATCCTTGGCCTTACCCACATAAATGACATTTCCCTCGGCGTCATAATATCGATAGACGCCGGGGGAATGTGGGAATAACGCTATTTTTTGTCTGATATCCATTGACCAGACGCCATATAAATTACTTAATATACTCTGCAACTGCTGCCTGAATACCCTCGAGACCATGGAATCCTCTCTTGAGGATGGTACCGTCCGGTCCGATAAGCATAAGGTGAGGAATACCTTCTACACCATAAATGTCAGTAGGTACATTACCGCAGTTGTTGATGTGGAGCCAATCCATTCCGAGTTCTGCAGCAGTCTCAATTGTGTGTGACTGTGGCTTTCTCTCCCATACTGCAAGGCTGAGAACTTCAAGTCCCTTATCCTTATACTGCTCGTATACAGCCTTGATATTCGGAATCTCTCTCTTGCATGGTCCGCACCATGGAGACCAGAAGTCAACAAGAACATATGTACCATTTCCTACATAGTCAGAGAACTTCACTTCCTGCTTGAGAGGCTGTGGATCCATGCTTCTGTCATAGCCGTATACATGCTCTACAGTGAAGTCCTGGAACATTGTTCCTTCTGCAGTAGCCTTTCTTGCATCAAGTCCTGACTTGAGGTAAACGACGTTCTCATTCTGACGGATTGCATCCGACATCTTTGAGATGATGGCATCAACCTGATCATCCTCGATAAGACCACGGAGATTCATGAGAGCCTGCACAGAAGCCTCGTTGTCAGAGTTCTTCTTAGCAGCATCAACATTGAAATCAACGTATCTCTGAATGAATTCATTATAATAAGCTTCTGCCTTAGCCTGGTCTGTAGAAAGAGAATCCATCATCGTTCTATACTCTTCCATCATAGCATTATGAGCCTCCTCATAAGCTTTTACTTTCTCTTCTGCGGACGGACCGCAAGCAACTACTGCAATTGCAGCAAGTGCTGTAAAAAATGCACGCATCTTCATAGTTTCAATCATTAAATTCGTTAATCATTCAAAGGTAGCAAAAAAAACTATTTGAAAAAACGAAAAAAGGGATGACAAATGTCATCCCTTCTGGTATTGTGTGAGTAACAATTACTTGTTGTCTCTGCGACCACCACGGCCACCACGACGACGATCGCCACCACGGCCACCACGGTTGTTGTTATTGTTGCCAGTTGCCTGCTGCTGTGCAGCGATACCAGCGTTTGGAGAGAGATCCTTCTTTCCGTAAACCTCACCGTTGCAGATCCATACCTTAACACCGAGAACACCTACCTTAGTGTGAGCCTCAGCGAGTGCATAGTCGATATCAGCGCGGAATGTGTGGAGAGGTGTACGACCTTCCTTGATCATCTCGCTTCTTGCCATTTCAGCACCGCCAAGACGGCCGCTGATCTGAACCTTGATACCCTCTGCACCAACGCGCATTGCAGTAGCGATAGCCATCTTGATAGCGCGACGGTATGAAACACGACCCTCGATCTGACGAGCGATTGAGTCAGCTACGATTGTAGCGTCAACCTCAGGCTTCTTAACCTCGTAGATGTTGATCTGAACATCCTTCTTGGTTACCTTCTTGAGCTCCTCCTTGAGGAGATCAACTGCCTGACCGCCCTTACCGATAATCACACCTGGTCTTGCAGCGTGGATTGTTACAGTGATGAGCTTAAGAGTTCTCTCGATAACGATCTTAGAGAGAGAAGCCTTTGCAAGACGGCTTGAGAGATACTTACGGATCTCGAAGTCCTCTGCGATCTTCTCTGCGTAGTTACCACCTACCCAGTTAGAGTCCCAACCACGGGTGATACCGATTCTGTTGCTGATAGGATTAGTCTTCTGTCCCATGATTATGCCTCCTTAACTGCTGATGGTTTAACATCGAGGATTACAGTAATGTGGTTAGAACGCTTGCGGATACGTCCGGCACGACCCTGTGGGCATGGGCGGATTCTCTTAAGTGTGCGTCCCTCGTCAACCATGATAGTCTTGACGATAACGTTACCGTTGTCCAACTCCTTTACATTCTCTGGATTCTTAGCCTCCCAGTTTGCAATTGCACTGCGAAGTACCTTTGCAAGGTCAATAGAAGCGTGCTTCTTAGAGAATTTCAAAATATCAAGTGCACGGTTCACCTCAACACCGCGGATGATGTCTGCAACGAGACGCATCTTGCGTGGAGATGTAGGTACATCATTCAGCTTTGCGATTGCTGTCTGCTGTTTAGCTGCCTTAAGCTTCTCAGCCATTAATCTTTTACGAGCTCCCATAATTACTTTTTCATTTTAAAATTACTTACGATTGCCCGAATGGCCTTTGAATGTTCTTGTCGGCGCAAACTCACCAAGCTTGTG
>JAFZFH010000109.1 GCA_017555965.1 Bacteroidales bacterium | reverse complement strand
AGGGGAGAATACCCTGATTTCTCCTTTGTCCGTGCTCTACGCACTGGCCATGACCGCCAATGGTGCCGACGGCGAGACCCTGGCTCAGATGGAGCAGGTCCTGGGCATGGATGTTGATAATCTGAATTCCTATATGCTGGCGTATCTTGACCTGCTGCCGGAAACTAAGGACTACAAAATGAGTCTGGCAAATTCCATCTGGTTCAAGGATGATCCCAATTTTGCGGTCGAGCAGAGCTTTCTGCAGACCAATGCAGATTATTATGGTGCCGGTGCTTACAAGGCAGCCTTTGACGAGGGCACCCGCAACGACATCAACAACTGGGTCAAAGAACACACAGACGGCATGATCCCCGAGATTATCGATGAGATCCCCGACGAAGCCATTATGTACCTGGTCAATGCCCTTGCCTTTGATGCAAAATGGGCGGATGAGTACGAGGAGCATCAGATCCGGGAAGGCCGATTTACCATGGAAGACGGCACCCGCCAGGATGTTGATATGATGCACTCCGAGGAGTACACCTACCTGGAAGATGATCTGGCCACCGGCTTTATTAAGTACTATAAGGATAGAAAATACGCATTTGTGGCCATGCTGCCCAATGAGGGTGTATCTGTTTCTCAGTATGTGGACAGCTTGACCAGCGAACACCTGCGAGAACTCTTGAATAACCCTCAGGATCTTACGGTCTTTGCTTCCATCCCGAAGTTTGAAACGGAATATGATATTGAGATGAGCGAAGTCCTGCAGGAAATGGGTATGACAGATGCCTTTGATTGGCGAGTCGCGGACTTCTCCAGACTGGGAACCTACAATGTGGATGGTATGAACATCTGTATTAGCCGGGTACTGCATAAGACATTTATCTCCGTTTCTGAGCAGGGTACCCGAGCCGGTGCTGCTACCGCCGTAGAAATGGTAGCAGAAGGGGCCATGGAGATCGTGGAATTCAAGGAAGTTGTTCTGGATCGGCCGTTCGTCTATATGCTCATCGACTGTGAGACAAATCTGCCCTTCTTCATCGGCACCATGATGAATGTGAATGGTGATTGATATGAAGAAATTACTTGCTATCATTCTGTCCGCCATACTCATTTTCTCTATGGCGGCCTGCCAAGGCTCAGGCCAGATCAGCTGCCCTGCGGACGATGAACCGGAAAAGGTAAACGCTCCCGGCAGCAACGGTGCCTCCAAGCCTACCTCTACTGAACCTCCTGAATTGAAGATCCTGGACAGTACCTGCCTCGGTATCGTGGCCAATAAGGGCACCTATTCCTGGATGTCTGATAACGGTGATGGAACATGGAAAGGTGTTGAGGCAGATAGTTCTCATCCTCTGGAATGGCAGGAATTCCTAGTACCTATGACAACTTCAGATGATACGGTACAACTATACTTTGATGTTCAGCCTCAGGAAATGTCCGTTCGCTGTTGGAGCGATGCCAATTGGGGCAAGGTAAATGCCAAGGAAGAGAATGCGAACCTCAGCGGCAATAAGCTGGAGCTGAAGGATGGCGGTTATATCTACGAGGTTGTTGCCAAGTGGACAGGGGAGAACCTTGCTGCAGAAGGTACTGTCTACTACGGTTTCTACGTGATCAAAGACGATCACACCCATGCACCGGCCGAAGATCCTCAGACGGTGGATGATCCCGTAACTGGATACTGCGGTAACACGATGACCACGATCATCCTGGATGAGAAAGAATACTCCTTCATGGGTAGCGATTCTGTGAATCTGACAGATATCCTGATCAACCTGAAGTATGATCCCATGCGAGTATGCCGCTGCGCTCCGGAATTCACTGTCAAAACTGAGTTTGGTGAACCCTATGGTGTGAACCTT
>JAFZFH010000001.1 GCA_017555965.1 Bacteroidales bacterium | reverse complement strand
CTTTTTTGTCTCGGGGGACCATCTGGGGGACAAAAGTATAACAAATATCTGATACTACAAAACAAGAGCCATTTTTGTATACAAAGAAACGCAAATATCGCAATCCGCTGTTTTATAGCGTTTTAATTGCTGATATTTGCGTTTTATACGGTTTTCTTTGTATCCGTTTTCAATTCAAAAAAGTGCCATTTATTTTCCGATGCAGAAGTTGGCGAAGATGTTGCCGAGGACTTCGTCTGTGGAGATTTCACCGACGATGGAGCCGAGGTGGTAGATTGCTTCGCGGATGTCCTGTGCAGCGAGGTCTGTAGGGAGGCCTGCGGCGAGTCCTTCGCGGACGCGGAGGAGGGAAGTGCGGCTGTCGGAAAGTGCCTGGAGATGGCGCTGATTTGTGACCAGAGTTGTGTCGCTGTCACCCAGTAAATCGCGTTGACTTGCGGCCAGAACTGCTCTCAGGTTTCCGATTCCTGTGCCATTCTTGGCTGAAATGCGGATTATGTCGACCTGTTCTGTAACTCCTTTATTATTAAGTTCTGAAACTATATAGTTCTCAGTAGTAACATTTTTGTTAACGTCTGAAATGTCAATTTTGTTAACCAAAATGACCAGTTTCTGAGTGGAAAAGTCAACCTTGTCGATCACCTCACGGACTGTTTCGCAAGTGCTCTCGAAGTCGCGTGTGAGGTCGACCATTCCGAGCACGATTGAAGCTTCTGAGATCTTCTGGAAGGTACGCTGAATACCGATTATTTCCACCACTTCATCGGTCTCTCGAAGACCGGCGGTGTCGATGAATCGGAAGAGGATTCCGTCGATGTTGAGAGTCTCTTCGATGGTGTCGCGGGTGGTTCCATGAACGTCGGAAACGATGGCTCGGTCCTCGCCGAGGAGGGCATTGAGCAGGGTGCTCTTTCCGGTGTTGGTCGCGCCTGCAATCGCTACAGGTACTCCGTTCTTGATGGCGTTACCCAGGCGGAACGAATCGATGAGTCTGGTGACATGGGCGATGATCTGCTCGAGCAGCGAGTCGAGTCTCGAGCGGTCTGCGAATTCGACTTCCTCTTCGCTGAAGTCAAGCTCGAGTTCCATCAGTGACACAAGTTCAAGAAGTTCTGACCTCATACCTCTGAGCTCTGATGAGAAGCTTCCCTTCATCTGTTTGAAGGCGATGCGGTGGGCGGCTGCGTTCTGTGATGCAATTACATCTGCAACTGCCTCTGCCTGAGCTAAGTCCATCTTACCATTTAAATAAGCTCTTTGGGTAAATTCTCCTGGTTCTGCAGCTCTTGCTCCTGCCCCGCAGAGCAGGTCGAGTATTGCTGATACGATGTACGATGATGCGTGGCACGAGATCTCTACTGAGTTCTCTCCGGTGTATGAGTGTGGTGCACGGAAGATACTGACGAGGACTTCGTCGATCACTGCTCCGCTATTGTCATAGATATTACCGAACTTTATGGTATAGCCAGGTGCGTCGGCGATTGTTCCTTTACGGCAGGTGATTACCTTGTCTGCAATGGTGTGTGCGTCAGGGCCGCTGACTCTGATCACTGATATTGCTCCTGTGCCCGGTATCGTCGCCGGTGCGTATATTGTGTCTTCGTTTCTGATGTACATTTTACCCTCTTACTTGTTTGCAAAAATACAATATAATTTATGAAAATTGACAAATTTTATCTATCTTCGCAAAGATTTACGTGCGCGTAAATAAAAGACATAGATAAACATTTAGACGGGAAACCAATATGTGTAGACGATCAAATATCGGAACATATCAGAGTATGAACGCATTACCTCATAATGCTCAGTCATGCTTTTTCCCTATTTCTATTTATATCGACCATTTTCTCTATTAGAGAAGTGGTCGTTTTTGTATATGGATGCCCGATCATGTCGGGTATGACAGGGTGAAATAATAATTTTTAACGAGCATATAGAATGAAACTTAAAGCAACACTTCGTCTGGAGAATGGTCTGGAATTCCACGGATGGTCTTTCGGAGCCACTCAGTCTGTTAGTGGTGAGGTAGTCTTCAATACATCAATGGCCGGTTATCCGGAGCAGTTGACTGACCCTACCTACAGCGGACAGATCCTTTGTCTTACTTATCCTCTCATCGGTAACTACGGTGTGCCGTCTGAAGAGCTTCTTGCTGAAAAGCTTTCAAAGAACCTCGAGTCAGACAGAATCCACCCAAAGGGACTCATCGTATTCGACTATTGTGAGGATTACAGCAACTGGGAGGCAGTAAAGAGCCTTGAGCAGTGGATGAACGAGCAGAACCTTACCGGAATCTTCGGTATCGACACACGTGAGCTTACAAAGGTTCTTCGTGACAAGGGCTCAATGAAGGCTGTCATCATTCCTGAGGGTGCTCAGGCACCTGCAGAAGCAGCTGCACCATCTCCTGCAGACGTATGTGTAAGCGAGCCTGTAGTTTATCCTGCACAGCCGGCTCAGGAACTTGAGAACATCAACGGAAGCAAGGCTGCTGTCGTAGAGGGTAAGAAGGTGGTTGTTGTAGACCTCGGAGTAAAGCACAGCATCGTCAGAGGCCTCATCGCACGCGGTGCTGAGGTAATCAGAGTTCCTTACAACTACGACTTCACTGAGATGGAGTACGATGGAGTGTATGTTTCAAACGGTCCTGGATGCACTTGCAACTGCGAGGAGACTGTAGCAGTCCTCAAGAAGGTGCTTGCAGGCAATAAGCCAGTGTTCGGCTTCGGAATGGGATACCACCTCATGGCCAAGGCTGCAGGTTGTGAGCTCGAAAGACTTGCACATCCACACAGAGGTGCCAACCAGCCTGTACGCAAGGAAGGTACTAACCGCACATACATCTCTTCACAGAATGTCTACCGTGCAGTAAAGGCCGCTTCGATGCCTTCTGACTGGGAAGTATATTTCACAAATCTTAACGACGGTACTGTAGATGGCTTCCGTCACAAGACAAAGCCATTCATAGGTCTTAACTTCGCCCCGGAAGTTTGTGTAGGCCTTACAGAGAATGTCACTCCGTTCGACGAATTCATCAGCAAACTCTAAAAAAGATACCCGATCGGGTCGGGTATGACCTTAAGGTCAAAATCCGATCAGGTTGGTATGACTGATAAGATTATGATTGATAACAATATAAAGAAAGTTGTAGTTCTCGGATCGGGAGCTCTCAAGATCGGTCAGGCCGGTGAGTTTGACTACTCAGGATCACAGGCCCTCAAGGCTCTTAAGGAGGAAGGTATCGAGACCATCCTCATCAACCCTAATATCGCTACAGTACAGACTTCGGAGCAGGTAGCCGACAAGGTTTACTTCCTCCCTGTAACAGCGTATTTTGTAGAAAAGGTAATCCAGAAGGAAGCTCCTCAGGGTATCCTCCTCGCATTCGGTGGTCAGACTGCCCTTAACTGCGGTGTGGAACTCTATGAGGCCGGAATTCTTGATAAATATAATGTAAAGGTACTCGGTACTCCGGTTCAGGCCATCATGGATACTGAGGACCGCGAATTCTTCAACGCGAAGCTCGCTGAAATCAATGTAAAGACCATCAAGTCACACGCAGTAGAGACTGTGGAAGCTGCCAAGGAAGCTGCCAAGGAACTCGGCTATCCGGTGATCGTCCGTGCGGCTTATGCACTTGGTGGTCTCGGTTCAGGCTTCTGTAACAATGAAGAAGAGCTCGTTACTCTTTGCGAAAGTTCATTCTCATTCTCTCCACAGGTGCTCGTAGAGAAGTCTCTCAAGGGCTGGAAGGAGATCGAGTATGAAGTGATGCGCGACCGCTACGACAACTGTATCGCAATCTGTAGCATGGAAAACTTCGACCCGCTCGGAATCCACACCGGTGAGTCAATCGTTGTCGCTCCAACACAGACACTCAGCGCTAAGGAGTGCCAGTTCCTCCACGACCTCGCAATCAAGATGGTACGCCACATCGGTATCGTAGGTGAGTGTAACGTACAGTACGCATACGACACTGATTCAATGGAGTACTATGTGATCGAGATGAATGCCCGCCTGAGCCGTTCATCAGCTCTCGCATCGAAGGCAACCGGATTCCCAATCGCATTCGTTGCTGCAAAGATCGGTCTCGGATATGGTCTTTTCGATATCAAGAACTCTGTGACAAAGCAGACTCCTGCATTCTTCGAGCCAGCTCTCGACTACGTTGTGGCTAAGATCCCTCGTTGGGACCTTTCTAAGTTCACAGGAGTATCTCGTAAGATCGGTTCATCTATGAAGTCTGTAGGTGAGGTGATGTCGCTCGGACGTAACTTCGAGGAGATCATCCAGAAGGGTCTCCGAATGATCGGCCAGGGTGCAAACGGATTCGTTGGCAACAAGGAGATTAAGGTAGACGACATCGACCAGGCACTCAATGAGCCTACTGACAACCGTATCTTCGTGATCAGCAAGGCAATGCAGGCCGGTTATACTGTTGACCAGATCCACGATCTCACAAAGATCGACAAGTGGTTCCTCAACAAGCTCATGGGTATCGTCAATACTCATAAGGAAATGAGCCAGTACAACAACTGCGAGCAGATGCCGCTCGACCTCCTCAAGAAGGCGAAGGTACAGGGCTTCTCGGATGTTCAGGTTGCCAATGCTCTCTATAAGGGTATGGATACTGAAATGGCTGAGGACATCGTACGTGCATTCCGTAAGGCTCACGGCATCGTTCCATGCGTAAAGCAGATCGATACACTCGCAGCAGATTATCCTGCAGCTACAAACTACCTCTATCTTACTTACGGTGGTAACTTCAATGACGTTAAGTATCAGCACGATAAGAATTCGGTAATCGTTCTCGGTTCAGGTGCATACCGTATCGGTAGCTCTGTTGAGTTCGACTGGTGTTCTGTAAATGCACTCCAGACAATCCGCAATCAGGGATACAGGGGAGTAATGATCAACTACAACCCTGAGACAGTATCGACTGACTATGATATGTGTGACCGTCTCTATTTCGACGAGCTCACTTTCGAGCGTGTTATGGATATCCATGACCTTGAGAATCCGCACGGAACTGTGGTTTCTGTAGGTGGTCAGATTCCAAACAACCTCGCTCTCAGACTTGACCAGAACAAGGTCACTATCCTCGGTACAAAGGCTACATCTATCGATAAGGCTGAGGACCGTCACAAGTTCTCATCTATCGTGGATGCTCTCGGCATCGACCAGCCTAAGTGGAAGGAGCTTACTAACTTCGACGAAGTGGATCAGTTCATCGAGCAGGTAGGTTTCCCTGTGCTCGTACGTCCTTCATATGTGCTTTCTGGTGCTGCGATGAACGTATGTTACAACCACGAGGAGCTTCGTAACTTCCTCGGTCTTGCTGCGGAAGTGTCTGAGAAACATCCTGTTGTGATGTCTGAGTTCATGCAGCGCTGCAAGGAGATTGAGTTTGACGCTGTAGCTGATAACGGTGAGGTAATCGCATACGCAATCTCTGAGCACATCGAGTTTGCTGGTGTCCACTCAGGTGATGCGACAATCCAGTTCCCTCCACAGAAACTTTATGTTGAGACTGTACGTCGCATCAAGAAGATCGCTAAGAAGATCGCTTCTGCCCTCGAGATTACAGGACCATTCAATATCCAGTTCCTTGCAAAGGACAACTACATCAAGGTAATCGAGTGTAACCTCCGTGCTTCACGAAGCTTCCCATTCGTTTCAAAGGTGCTTAAGATCAATATGATCGAGCTTGCAACTAAAGCAATGCTTGGACTCAAGCCAGCTGCTCCACGCAAGTCGGCATTCGACCTTGACTATGTAGGTATCAAGTCTTCACAGTTCTCATTCTCACGTCTCCAGCAGGCTGACCCTGTACTCGGTGTGGACATGCACTCTACAGGTGAGGTGGGATGTATCGGTGACGACTTCAATGAAGCACTCCTTAACTCAATGCTTTCAGTAGGATATGAGATTCCTAAGAAGAACATCCTTATCTCTTCAGGAAATGCTCTTCAGAAGGCTGACCTCCTCGGAGCTTGCCAGCTTCTCCACGAGAAGGGCTACAACCTCTATGCAACTGAGGGTTCTGCCAAATATCTCGTTGAGAACGGCATTCCTGCTGAGCGCGTGATCTGGCCTACAGAGGCACAGGATCCAGAGCTTGCAGGCCAGTACAAGCAGGCAATGGAGATGCTCGCAAACAAGGAGCTTGACCTAGTGATCAACATCCCTAAGAACTTCTCACACAGAGAGTTGACTAACGGATACCACGTTCGTCGTGCTGCGGTTGACTTCAACATTCCGCTGATCACAAATGCTCGTCTTGCAACAGCATTCATCCGTGCATTCTGCGCGATGTCGATTGATGACATCCAGATCAAGAGCTGGGATCAGTATTAATGGATGATAAAATATTCAGAGTGCCCGTCGCATCACACTGCGGCGGGCATTTTTTATAAAATATTCCGTCTGAGGGTATAAGGCACAGAAATTGACTTGGTCGAGGCACAGTGTATTTAATAAAATTGTTAGTGTTATGAAAAAGGTTATTTTAGCAGTGTCGGTTGCAGTGATGATGGCCGCTCTGGTTGGTTGTAACAGCAATGCCGTTCAGCAGAAAAAAGCTATTGACGAGCCTATGAAGCAGGAACGTCAGTTCATGGATCAGGCTATCAGACAGCACAGTCCGGATGTAATGAGGGTGGATGTGATCGACAGCACTGTCGTATTTACCCATATCTATGACGGAATCGTGGATGTCAAGGCATATACCTTCAACGGTGATGTCTGTACAGCGGTAGAAAGAGTCTATACCTTCCCAAGTCAGATGAGTGCCCTCCGCCACTATCGCGACGCAATCGAGAGGGCAGAGCTTTACGATAATGTCGAATTGTTCAACAATCAGGTGAGATACAGACTTAAGGAGTCTCAGCAGTATCGTGAGACAAAGGGACTTACCAAGGATCAGCTAAAGGAGAAGTTTGACAAGCAGATCGCTGATGCAAAGGCCGATATGGCAAGAGATAAGGAAAAGATGAAGGACCATCACAGAGGCAGATCACATAAATAGACAGTTTGATATAAAGACAGATACCCCGCGTCAGAAGATGCGGGGTATTTCATTTATTTATGTTATATTTGAGGACTAAACTACTATAATTTATGAAAAAGACACTAATGACACTATTTGCTCTGTGGATGATGGTCTGCGGTCTCAATGCAAAGGAAACCGTGGAAGTCAAGGCAGGCGGAGCGACCACAAAAGTCACCTTCTATTCTCCTGAAATCGTGAGAGTTGTGAAGGTTCTTGACGGTACTGTCGGAAATACAAGGGAAAGCCTTGTGGTTACAATGCAGCCGCAGGATGTCAAGGTGCAGAAGTCAGAAAACTCTTCTGCAGTTACTCTTAAAAGTTCTGTCGTAACAGTCAAGATCGACAAGAAGACAGGTCTTGTCCAGTTCCTTGCAAATGGCAAGAATATGCTCAAGGAGAAGTCTTACGGTTTCGAAGAGAGAAAGGAAGGTCCGGATAAGGGCAGTTTCCGTACTACAATCGTCTACCAGCTCGACAAGAATGAGCCTATCTATGGTCTCGGAGTCACTCAGGACGGTAAACTCAATCACAGAGGTTCTACCCATATGAATATGGAACAGAACAATACCCAGGACTATCAGCACGTCATCCAGTCGATCAAGGGATATGGTCTGTATTGGGACAATTACTCGCGTTCGCAGTTCGTCGACAACGAAGAGGGTATGAAGTTCTCTGCTGAGGTCGGTGACGACATAGACTATTATTTCATGTACGGCGGTTCAGCCGACGGCGTCAATGCACAGATGCGTACTTTGAGCGGCGACGTGCCTATGTTCCCGCTCTGGACATTCGGATACTGGCAGTGCCGCGAGCGCTATAAGTCTGTAGATGAACTTCTTGAGGTTGTTCGCTGGCACAGAGCTAATAACGTTCCTCTCGACGGTATCATACAGGACTGGCAGTATTGGGGCAGCAACTATACATGGAATGCTATGGACTTCCTTGCTGATACATATGCAAACGGTACATGGATGGTTGACGAGGTTCACCGCAACAACGCCCACCTTATGATCAGTATCTGGGCAAGTTTCGGTCCTCAGACAAAGGCTTTCAAAGAGCTTGCTGAGGATGATCTCATGTACGACTTCCAGACATGGCCACAGAGCGGTATCAGCGCATTCTGGCCTCCAAGAATGGACTATCCGAGCGGAGTACGCGTTTATGACGCATTGAGCCCTAAGGCAAGAGATATCTATTGGAAGAACCTCAAGACTCTCGTCGACTACGACATCGACGCATGGTGGATGGACTCGACAGATCCTGACTTCTTCAATCCTGAGGATTCTCATTATGACCATGCAGCTGGTGACGGTACATGGAGACGCTATAGAAATGTGTTCCCGCTTGCATCTGTAATGGGTGTACATGATAATCTTAAGGCTGATTCAAAGGACAAGCGAGTGTTCATCATGACACGTTCCGCATTTGCTGGTCAGCAGAGATATGGTTCCGGTCTTTGGAGCGGTGATGTGAACTCTACATGGGACATGCTCCGCAAGCAGCTCCCTGCAGGTCTCAACTACACGATGACAGGATGTCCTAACTTCAATACCGACATCGGAGGTTTCTTCTGCAGCAGCTACAATACAATGGGTGGCGGTTCGGCACCTAAGAATGTACAGTTCCAGGAGCTTTATGTACGTTGGATGCAGTATGCGCTTTTCTGCCCAGTGTTCCGCAGCCACGGCGCCGATGCTCCACGTGAGATCTATCAGTTCGGCAAGAAGGGTGATGCAGCGTTTGATGCGATCGAAAAGGCCATCAGATTGCGTTATGAACTTCTTCCATACATCTATAGTACAGCATGGCAGGTGACTTCTAATGACGCCAGCTACATGCGTGCTCTTGTTTATGATTTCCCTAAGGATACGAAGGTATGGGATATGACTGATGAGTTCCTTTTCGGACAGAATATCCTCGCCACACCTATCGTCAGCGCTCAGTATACTGAGGAGAAGATAATGAGGACTGATGCTATGACAGGATGGGACAGACAGGAAGTAGCTCAGAAGCTTTCTGAGTCTGTTGATTTCGGTGTAAACAAGACAGCTGTGAAGTATCTTCCTGCAGGTGCAGACTGGTACTATTACTGGACTGAAGAAAAGTACAAGGGCGGTCAGGAAGTTGAAATTGAAACAGCTTTCGACGAGGTTCCTATGTTCGTTCGCGCCGGCAGCATCATGCCATATGCTCCTGTAATGCAGTATGCTGAGCAGAGCAAGTGGGACAACCTTGATATCGTTGTTTATCCAGGTGCAGATGCTGAGTTCGTTCTCTATGAAGACGAGGGTGATAACTACAACTACGAGCAGGGCCAGTATTCTACAATCACATTCAAGTGGAATGACAAGAAGGGTGAGCTTACAATCGGTGATGTACAGGGTTCTTACCCTGGTATGCTCGCTTCACGCAAGTTCAACGTACGAGTTGCAGGCAAAGATGGCATCAAGACTGTTGAATATACAGGTAAGTCGGTAGCTGTTAAGTAACTGCTTGATTTGCAAGTAATAAAATAGCCACGTTCTGTAAAGAGCGTGGCTGTTTTTGTAATTGTAGTGTAGATTTACATATCGTCTTTGTCCATATTCTGGAGAAGTGCGTCGTTAGTTCCGTACTTGCGCATACGGTCCTGGAGGAGCTCCATGGCTTCTATGCAGTTCATATCAGCAAGGAACTTGCGCATGATCCAGATACGGTTAGCAAGAGCAGGGGAGTAAAGGAGATCATCTCGACGTGTGCTTGAAAGTGTAACGTCCACAGCTGGGAAGATGCGCTTGTTTGCAAGTCTTCTGTCAAGCTGAAGCTCCATGTTACCTGTTCCCTTGAATTCCTCAAAGATCACCTCATCCATCTTTGAACCTGTCTCTGTAAGAGCTGTTGCCAGGATTGTCAGTGAGCCGCCGTTCTCAATGTTACGTGCCGCTCCGAAGAATCTCTTCGGTTTGTGAAGCGCATTTGCATCGACACCTCCTGAGAGGACTTTTCCGGATGCAGGCTGCACTGTGTTGTAGGCTCTTGCGAGACGGGTGATGGAGTCGAGGAGGATGACAACGTCATGTCCGCACTCTACCATTCTCTTGGCCTTTTCGAGGACCATATTGGCAACTTTCACATGGCGCTCAGCAGGTTCGTCGAATGTCGATGCGACAACTTCTGCCTTTACGCTTCTTGCCATGTCTGTTACCTCTTCAGGACGCTCGTCGATGAGGAGGACGATCATATAGACTTCCGGATGGTTGTCTGCGATAGCGTTAGCGATAGACTTCAAGAGCATAGTCTTACCTGTCTTAGGCTGCGCTACGATGAGTCCTCTCTGACCCTTACCGATAGGGGTGAACATGTCTACGATTCTGCATGACATGTCGTTGTGGCCGTTTCCGAGAAGATTGAATTTCTCTTCTGGGAAAAGAGGTGTCAAGAAATCGAACGGAATGCGGTCACGGATGAACTCCGGTGTACGTCCGTTGATGAACTTGATACGTACGAGTGGGAAATATTTGTCTCCTGCCTTAGGAGGACGGATTTCACCAGTTACTGTATCACCTGTCTTGAGCGCATGCTGCTTGATCTGGTACTGTGATACATAGATGTCGTCAGGTGAGTTCAGATAGTTGTAGTCGGAAGAACGGAGGAAACCGTATCCGTCAGGCATGATCTCAAGAACTCCAGTCGCTTCAACCACACCTTCAAACTCCACAACAGGTTCAGCTTTCTCCTGCTGCTGTTTTTCCTTGTGATTGTTCTTTTGGCCGTTCTGTTGGTTGTGCTGCTGTTTAGGTTGCTTTTCCTGAGGTTTTTCTGCCTTTGGCTCAGCTGTTTCCTTTACCTCCTCTACTTCAACTTCTGCCTCTGCCTCTACGACTTCAGGCTGGTTATTGTGTTGGTTATGATGTTGCTTGATTCTGTTTCGCTTCTGCTTTGGCTGCTTGTTTTCAGCTTTTGCCTCTTTTTTAGGTTCAGCTGCCGCTTCAGCCACAACAACAGGCTCTACAGGCTGCTGAACCTGTTCCTGAACTTCTTCAGTAACATTTACGTCAGCATTCTTAGGCTCGTTGCCCTTAGCTTTGCGATTGCGTTTCTTTGGCTGCTTTTTGTTCTCAACAACCTCTTCTTTCGCCTCTGCTTTCTTCTCTACCTTCTTCTCTGCTTTTTCAGCCTTTACTTTCACCTCAGCCTTCGCCTCTACCTTCTCTTCTTTAAGAGATTCTACAGGTTTCTCGGCCTTTGCTTCACCTTTCTTAGGACGACCTCTCTTAGGCTTGGCAGGCTTTTCCGGAGCGTTGTGAGCATTATGTCTTGCTTCTTCGTCAAGAATTGCATAGACAAGATCATCTTTCTCCATTTTTTTGAAACCCTTGATGTTGAGTTCTGAGGCAAGTGCATGGAGTTCCTCCATACCCATATCTCTCAGTTCAAAAATCTTATGCATAAACAATATTAATAAGTGATTTTTTTAGTCAAAGGGACATCCTTGTGACTTAGGAGACACAAAGTTAACAAAAAAAAACGGAAGGGCAATCTATCCGTCCTTTTTATTAATACGAATTGTCCCAGAAACTGCTGCTCTTCTTGAATTGCAAAAGGTCTGCCAATGCGGCTGCATTGGCTGCAATTCTGAAGCTCCACGACTGCCACTGTCCCGTTGGAATCCAAGAGACGTTGATGTTGAAGCAGTGCAGGTCGTATGAAGCACTGAGCTGCGTGGTGGTAAGCTTCATGGCCATAAGGTCAAAACCGGATGACATGTTAAGGGACATTCGCGGAGTGAGCTTGATCTGGCCACTCAGGTTTACAGTCTGTGTGAAATTATGTTTTGTAATCTTCTGGCCGTTTGAGTACTGATATGCCTTGCTGTAGTTGAAGCTGTAACTCATGTTTATCGACCATGGAGCATTTGAATTCATATAATACACCCATCCGCCAGGAATGTATTCACCTGTGATAGGGTGATAGTAGATTCTCTGGTAAGAGGCGTTGGCACCGGACCCTGCTCCGGAGCCTTTTGTGCCATCGTCTCCTTTAGACTTTCCATCTCCGGAAAGCGAGTATGACATTGACAGGCTGGCATTTGTAAGACGAAGAAGTCCCTGACCTTCCTGGATGGCAAATCTGTTGATCTTTCGTCCGCTCGGATTGTTCTTGTCGACAATCATCGCATAAGGGTCGAAGTTCATGTTCGCATTGATACCCAGCTTCTTGAATATGGAGGTGTTCATTGTAACACCCACGTTGTTCATCTTAAGTGAGTCTGCAAGGAAGTTGTAGCTTGTCGAAAGGTTAAGGTTGTCGATAAGCTTCACCTTCTTCGAACCGGTTCCGGTGGTATCTCTGAGGTCACGCACCTTTGCCTCGAAGTTATTGCCTAAGGTCAAACTCATTGTGGCACTTTTTCCCTTACTTGGAACAGAGCCTGACTGTCCTGCATAGATGTTGTAGTCCTGTGTCTTGACCTGACCGTTCTTGTCAGTGTATGTAAGGGTACGCCATCCGTTGAAGTATGTTCCCTTTTCAGGACTGAATGACGCTGAAACAGAAGGGGATACCACATGTCGGATAGCCTGTACTTTCCTGTGTTTTCCGAAGTTGAACATACCGTAGAGTCGGGTACTCATGGATATGCTTCCGGAATATGTCTGTGTGGCACCGAACGTGCCGAACGCTTTTCCTTTTATGTCTTCCACCCTTCCGGTTTCAGGATTGTATTCCTTTTCCGTCTTTCGGAAGAACCAGTTCATTCCGTACTGGATACCAGGGGTGACGTTTATGTATTTGAATGCGGTGAAGTTCGGAAGACCGATCTGGAAACTATGGGTCATTCCGTTCTGGAACTTGTCAAGAAGTCCGGGTTCTCCGAATTCAGATGCCTTGAAGCTGATCTTGTTCTGGAGAGATGTGTTGTATCCGAGAGAGAACTTCTCGTACCACTTTTCCTTACCGACCCTGTTCTTCTGCTTGAAAGGATAGAACCTGTTTACGGAGAAGGTCACGTTAGGCAATGTGAATGTATATGAACTGTCTCGTGAGTTCTGACTGTGAAGGGCATTGATGGAAAGGTTCATCTTTCCGTTCCAGTTCTTCGAGAACGAGATCGATGACGAGATCTGGTTCTGCAGAGCCTGCTGTACGTTGTTTGCGTTGTACTTGTTGTTCGAAGGGCTGGAGAAGTTTACTGAAGCCGAAAATGTTGTTCCAGGTCTGGCCTTTGAGTCCTGGGAGTGGTTCCACCTTACTGCAAAGTTTCGTGTCTGGAAGAAGTCTGAACTTCCTTTCTCACCGGTCTGGTCGTTAGAGTAGGTCAAAGCGAAGCTACCGTTGAACTTGTAGTTGACCTTATATCTGGAGTTCAGGTCGAGCGCCCACGAACCAAGGGTGTAGATGTCTCCGGTAAGTGCAATGTCGAAGTAATCTCCCAATACGAAGTACATGCCAAGGTCCCTGAGGTAGAATCCTCGTGATGCCTCTTCACCGAAAGTAGGGAAGAGGATACCTGTCGCTCTGTCCGGACGTTTAGGGATGAATCCGAACGGAAGTACTACAGGGAACATAGGCACGCCTTCGATAACCGGCCATGCAGGACCGAATACGGTCTTCTGCGATGGTTTTGTCATTACTTTCGCAGCTGTCAGGTGAAGGAAGTAATGTGGCTCCTCACAGTCACATACGGTGTATCTTCCGTTTGTGATGTTGATTGAATTGTCAGGAAGCATCTTGATGTTCTTGCCATGCAGGATACCGTCCTGTTCCTGTGTCAGCATGTTGGTGATACGCGCCTTCCTTGTGTTGAAGTTGTATCTGACCTCCTCCATTGTGTATGACTTTCCGCCTTCTTCCATTACCGGCTTTCCTGTTATCACTCCGGTCGTGTCCTTTGTTCCTCTTGCGAAGAGTGTTCCGGTGTTCAGGTCATATTCCATGTAGTCGGCAGAAAGTTTCAGATTGCCATAGGTTACGGATACATCTCCGTAATAATAAATAATTCTTTTGCCGTTGCTGAAGTCTTCTATGATCGAGTCCTTTGCTGCAGTGAACGCAGGCACCTCAAGGGAACTCTTCTTCTGAAGTCCCGCAGTGTCTGTTTTAGGTATGGTGTCAGCCACTGGCCTGGGTGCATCTGTTCTGATAAGCGTGTCAGATAATTCCTGCAGATTCTGTGACATGGCCGGATACGATGCAAAAGACAGCACCATCATGATAATGATGCTGAGTCTTAAAATCCACCCGTGAGATATTACCTTATTATATATGGCCATCAATTATAATCTGCTTCTTTTCTTGCTTTGCAATAAAATTGCTATTTTTGCAACTCGCAAATTTAAGACTAATTTCAATCATTACCAAATTGAGACGTATATTACATATCTTTTTACTGTTTGTCGTTACTATTACCTGCTCCATTCATGTTTCGGGCCAGAATACTGTAAATGATCTGGGCCTCAGGACTGTGGTCATCGATCCCGGCCATGGCGGAAAGGACCCTGGTGCGCTTGGAAAGACCAGGAAGACTGATGAAAAGCACATTGTGCTGTCTGTGTCGAAAAAGCTTGGAGATAAGATCAAGGCGGCATATCCCGATGTAAAGGTCGTATATACGCGTAGTACAGATGTGTTTGTGGAGCTCAAGGAAAGAGCCGATATTGCAAAGCGCAACAAGGCTGACCTGTTCATTTCCATACATTGCAATTCAGCAGAGAATACCAAGGCATATGGTGCCTCTGCATGGATTCTTGGTCCGAAGTCTACTAGAAATCCCAAAAATACCAGCAATTATTTTGAGAAGAGTCAGTCTGTAGCTCAGCGAGAGAATTCAGTTATGCTCCTCGAGGATGACTATAAGACAAGTTACCAGGATTTCAATCCGGAGTCTGCCGAGTCAGTGATCAGCAGCAACCTTCTTTGGATGGCGAATTATGAGAACAGCCTTATGTTTGCAGCAGAATATGACTCATATATCCGTAAGGCGCCTTATAGAGTGAGCAGTCACACAGGTATCCACCAGGATGTGTTCTATCTCCTTTGGGCTACTAATATGCCTTCGGCTCTTCTTGAGATCGGATTCATTTCGAATTCTGCCGATTATGCAATCTTGAGTACTGAAGATGGTCAGGAAAAGATAGCTCAGAGCATCTTCAATTCGCTCTGCAATTATAAGACAAAGTACGACGCCAGCGTAAATGTGGTTTCAGAGCCGATTCTCAGTGCACCTGCACCTGAGACAAAGCCTGCTGAAACAAAGCCTGCGCCTGCAGAGAAAGCATCTGAGGTGAAGAAGACAACAGTTCCGACAGGGGTGCATTATGGTGTCCAGATCATGGGTCTTGGCAGAAAGCTTGATGCCAAGGATCCTGCATTGAAGGGACTTACAGTAGAAATTGTCGCTCCGGCGGATGGAGGCAAGATATATAAATATGTAGCGGCCTGGTCAGACAGCCTTGATGATGCTAAGGCGCAGCTTGCATCTGTAAGGAAGAAATTCCCGGATGCCTTCCTCGTAAAGGTCGATGGTAATGATATTTCACGTATAAAGTAGCAGTTAAATATGACATTCAGCAAGGAGTTCAAGATCGGTATATTTGTAGTGATCATTCTTACAGCATCTTTCTTTCTTATAAATTATCTCAGAGGTAAGGATATCTTCAATAGGGAAGTGGAGGTTTCTGCCGTATATTCCCAGGTTGACGGACTTGTTCCGTCTGCTGCTGTATATATTAAAGGATATAAGGCAGGAAAAGTCACAGACGTCCGATATGATTCTGCTTCGGGTGATTTCACGGTGACATGCTCGGTAATGAAGGAATTCCTTATTCCTTCAGATTCGAAGATGACCATATATGGTGTCGATATCATGGGTACCAAGGGTGTAAGGATCGATATGGGCACATCGTCCGAGATGGTCGAAAACGGCGGATATCTCGTTCCGGCATATGAGGCAGGACTTCTCGACGGACTTGCTGCCGGTGTGGCTCCGCTTATGGATAAGGTTGGAAAGACTTTGGACAGTCTGAATGTGACCGTGTCTGCGGTGAATCGTATTCTTGCAGACGGCAATATTTCAAGAACTCTCGCTCATATCGAGAGGACAATGGCTGATATCAGCTCCATCGCATCAGGCCTCGAAGGAAAATCTGACGAACTCGACCAGTTTATCAACAACCTTGCTGTCCTTTCTGACAAGTTCGTGTCGATTGCTGACAATGCTGACACTCTCATGTCTGATGTATCAACAGTTGTTTCACAGATAAGCGGCGAGGATCTTCAGTCTGTGGTGAATTCATTCAATGTCCTTCTCAAAAATATCAACGATCCAGATGGTACAATCGGTCGTCTGCTTACGGATGATTCTGTATATGACTCAGTTGACTCACTTTTGAATGATGTTGATACCTTAATCCGCAAAATTCAGGAAAATCCTAAGAAATATATCAAAATATCTGTATTCTAGGGAGTTGTATATAAGGCATGCCTTAAAATCTCCAGTTTATAAAACTTATAAATTGTAAGTTGCTAGAAAACTAGGCAATTAGCTAAAATTAGGTTTTGTAAATAGCTGATATTCAGGTTATTAGAAAATCTTGCAAGATCCGTCAAAATCTTGTAGGGAATGTAAAATAAAATTTATTTGCAAGAGAAATTTTTCTTTTTTATTACTTTTTTTTCCTCATCTTTGCAGAACCATTTGATAAATGGGTCTAAATCTTACATCACCCCTTATACATGACTAACGAAAGACACATACTTGTTTGGAACAACTGCCTGAACTTCATTCAGCAGAACATTGATCCAAAGCAGTTCAACCTGTGGTTCAGGCCGGTCAAGCCTGTATCATTGGTCGAGTCTACTTTGACGGTCGAGGTTCCATCCGAGTTCTTCCGTGAGTATCTTGAGGGCGCATATCTTGATATCCTCAAGGCGTCGCTTAAGAAGGAGCTTGGTGTAGGAGCGAAACTGGTCTATCTCGTGACTCCTGTTCAGAAACAGTCTCCACTTGTTTATCCGGGAGCTCATGGGAATACGCCTGTAAACAAGCCGATGAATGTTCCGACATTTACGGCAGCAGGCAACCCGGGACCGTTTGTTTTCCCTGGAATCCAGAGAGTGCAGGTAAATCCTCAGCTCAATCCGATTTATTGTTTCGAGAACCTCATCGTAGGTGAGTGCAATAAGATGGGATTCACAGCAGGTGAAAGCATTTCAGCGGCCCCTGGTAAGACTGCTTTCAACCCTCTTTTCCTCTTCGGAGGTCCAGGTCTCGGAAAAACCCACCTTGCTCAGGCAATCGGTATCGAGATCAAGAAGAAATATCCGGAGCTTGTAGTTCTTTATGTTCCAGCGAACAGGTTCAAGACTCAGTATATGGATGCAGTCAATGTCAAGAACAAACTTACTGACTTCCTTGCATTCTATATGAAGATGGATGTTCTCATCGTAGATGATATCCAGGATCTTATGGGTCAGAGCACACAGAACGCATTCTTCAACATCTTCAACCACCTCCATCAGTCAGGAAAGCAGCTGATCTTCACTTCTGACAGAGCACCTGTTGATCTTGAGAATTTTGAGGAAAGACTTTTGTCTCGTCTGAAATGGGGTCTCTCTGTAGAATTGCAGAAGCCAGATTTCGCCACAAGACTTACAATGCTTAAGGCAAGAGCCTTCAGAGAAGGTGTCAGACTCAGCGATGAGGTTCTTGATTTCCTCGCGACACGCATCAAGTCTAACTTCCGTGAGCTTGAAGGTGCGCTTATCTCTCTGATTGCGAATGCAACATTGGCACACAAGGAGATTACGATCGAGCTTGCTGAGCAGATTACTGACAAGATTGTCGGTGAGCAGCAGACTGATGTGACAATCGACAAGGTTCAGAAGGTTGTATGTGACTATTTCAACATCACCCGTGACGACCTCTTGTCAAAGACCAGAAAGCGTCAGATTGTCCAGGCAAGACAGATTGCGATGTATATGTCGCGAAATCTCATAAACTGCTCGCTTTCTACCATCGGTGCCGAGATTGGAGGAAAGGACCATGCGACCGTTCTTCATGCATGCACCACTGTCGGAGACTTGATGGCGACAGACAAGACATTCAAGCAATATGTTACAGATATCGAAAAGATTCTGGTACCTGTAAGAAGATAATTGAAAATCCCTATAAAGTTGTATCTTTGTAGGGATTTGTCTTTTTGTATAATTAACCACATGATATAATATGAATTCAGAAAACGTACTTTCATTCTTTAAAGAGATAACAAAGATTCCAAGAGAATCAGGACACGAGGAACATATCATTGCTTACCTCCAGGAATTTGCTGCATCAAGAAACCTTGAGTGCAAGACAGATGAGGCTGGTAACGTACTGATTGTCAAAGAGGCAGCTGCCGGTTACGAAAGCGTTCCTGCAATTGTTCTCCAGAGCCATTCAGACATGGTATGTGAAAAGAACGAAGGTGTTGAACATGATTTTGCAAAGGATCCTATCAAGTATGTGATCGAGAACGGATGGATGATTGCTCCGGACACTACTCTCGGTGCAGACTGCGGTATCGGTATTGCGGCCCAGCTTGCTCTGCTGGACAGCGATATGCCTTGCGGTAAGATCGAGTGTCTCTTCACAACATCCGAGGAGACAGGTCTTGACGGTGCAATGGCTCTCAAACCAGGATTCTTCAGCGGAAAAGTGCTTCTCAATCTGGATTCAGAGGACGAGGGTGAGATTTTTGTCGGCTGCGCCGGTGGAATCGATACCACTGCAGAGTTCCATTATACTGAGGAGCCTGTCTGCGAAGATTTCGAACTTGAGGAAGTGTTCGTTAAGGATGCTATGGGTGGTCATAGCGGTGACGACATCAACAAGGGTCGCGCAAATTCAGTACAGCTTCTCGCTACATTCCTTTACAGCATTCTCGATCTTGACTGGCAGCTCGTTGCTATCGACGGCGGTAACAAACGTAATGCGATTGCAAGAGAGGCAAAGGCAGTCATTGCTGCCGAGTCAGATACTTTGGATATCATCAATGAGCGTCTTGAGGCTTATGCAGCTGAGGTTGCAGAAGAGTATGGCGCAATCGAGACTAATCTCAAGCTTGGTTATGGAGAGCCGGCAGGGGAGTACGCTGCAGCCATCGATGAGATGACAGCATGGAATCTCGTTACTGCTCTCTGCGCTTCACCTCATGGTGTGCTCAAGATGAGCCAGGAGATTGAGAACTTTGTCGAGACTTCAACTAATCTTGCTTCTGTAAAGATGAAAGAACCTGGCGTGATCCGTATCGGTTCGAGCCAGAGAAGCTGCGTGACAGCTGCCCGTCGTGCTGCAGCCGCAAAGATGGAAGCATGCTTTGTTCTTGCTGGTGCAATCGTAAAGCATGAGGGTGAATATCCGGGTTGGGCACCTGCTGCAGAGTCTCCGATCAGAGATGCATGTGTCGCTTCATATAAGAAGCTCTTCGGCGTTGAGCCTAAGGTAAAAGCGATCCACGCAGGACTCGAGTGCGGACTCTTCACCGAGACCTTCCCTGGCCTTGATATGGTATCTTTCGGTCCTACACTCCGTGGCGTACATGCTCCGGGTGAGCGCCTCGACCTCGCATCACTTGACAAGTTCGTTGCCCTTCTTATCGACGTAGTTAAAAACTATAAATAATCCTATGATACAGATTGCACCGTCAATGCTTGCGGCAGACTTCCTCCATCTGGATAAGGATGTCGATACAGTAAACAAATATGCTGACATCTTCCATCTCGATGTGATGGATGGTGTCTTCGTTCCGAACATTTCATTCGGTTTTCCAGTGATCGAAGCGATTGCACAGAAGGCAGAAAAGCCCATGGATGTACATCTTATGATCGTTGAACCGGAGAAGTATGCGGAGAGATTTGCAAAGGTAGGAGCATCCATGATTTCTTTCCACCTCAATGCATCAAAGGATCCATCTGCACTCCTCAATCAGATTCGTTCGTGGGGCGTTAAGCCAGGTCTGGTAATCAATCCTGACATACCTGTAGAGGACCTGTACCCATATCTCAAGGACGCAGATTATGTGCTTCTTATGTCTGTATTTGCCGGTTTCGGAGGTCAGAAGTTCATTGAGGATACATACGACAGGATCCGCACATTGAAGGCAGAGATTGTAAGACAGGGTCTTGATGTGAAGATCGAGGTCGACGGTGGTGTTTCCGCATCAAATGCTGCTGCACTTGCAGATGCCGGCGCAGAAATCTTTGTAGCGGGAAGTGCGGTATTCAAGTCTGACGACCCGGCTGCAGTCATCAACGCGATGCGCGGCTAAAGGATATAACCGATTTCTTTGAAGGCGAATTCTTTGAGTTCGCCTTTTTTTGTATCTTCGATCAGAAGGTGGCCGATATCTGACAGACCTTTGATTCTGCCGGTAAATTCTTCAGTTGATCTGAGGTCTATGAATCCGGCATCTTCTTCCATTCTCCACATCTGACCCAGGTACAGTTTCCTCAATCTTGAGTATCCTCCCGTGATGTTGATGAAGCGTGTGCAGTAGCCGGAAAAGATCTCCATGAATTCCTCCAACAGGCTGGGAAGATCGAAGGATTCAGGTCTGCAGAGGACCATAGATGTCGGATTTGGCAGGTTAACATCAAAGTTTCTTTGATTGACATTCAAACCGATACCGATGATGCTTGACGAAAGCAGGTTTTCGCGGACAGAATGCTCGATAAGGATGCCGCAGAGCTTTTTATTGCCGACATAGATGTCGTTCGGCCATTTGATTTGAGCTGAAATCCCATGCGAAGAGAGGCAGTCTACGACTGAAAGTGCTGCGATTTCGCTTATGATGAACTGGTCGATTGCCCTTACTGCCGGAAGTTTGCCTTCCTTATGACTGTCTGCATGACCGGTGCCATATTTCAGGACAATGCTGAAGGTAAGGTTCTCTCCAGCTGTCGATGACCATGTGTTTCCTCTTTGTCCACGACCTGAAGTCTGATGTAATGCTGACAGTACTGACAAATTGTCAAGGGTGTCAATGCGCCTTCTGGCCTCGTCATTGGTCGAATCGATGCTCTCCAGCCATATAATGTCATGCTTCTTTGTCATGGTGCAGATTTTGATTATCTTTGCAGGGATTTTCACAAAAATAACAATTAATTTTAAATATGAACAGCAAAGAACTTAAGGTAATTGCAGATGCAATGTTGGAAAAGAAGGCACAGGATGTGGTATCACTTGATCTCCGAAGCATCGGCACTGCAATTTCAGATCATTTCATAGTATGTAATGCAGATTCAACTCCGGCAGTCGTGGCGATTGCGGACAATATTGAGGACAGAATGATAGAGAAGTGCAAGAGAAAGGTAGCACGTACTCAGGGTAAGGAAAATGCATTCTGGGTAATCCTCGACTACGGTGATATCGTAGTACATATCTTCCAGACAGCATACAGGTCTTTCTACAGACTTGAAGATCTTTGGGCGGACGCAGAAAGAACCGTTTACGAAGACTAATCACACTTAAATCAGACTATGGCAGATAAAAACAAGACACCTCGCGGGAAAAAACCCGTGAAGTTCGGTTTCAGCATCTCATGGATATACTTCCTGCTCCTCATCGGAATAGGCTGGATGTTCTTCAATCAGAACGGAGCCAATCCGCAGAAGGAGGAATGGGATGAGGTCAAGCAGCAGTGGCTTGCCGGTGACATCAAGGAGGTCGTTTTCGTAAGAAACGAGTTTGAGGGTCACGTGACCATCAAGCCGGACAGACTTGGAAAGTTCGAGAGCGAGTTCGGGGGAGTGATTCCTAAGAAGTCGCCACATTTCATATTCCTCGTTTCAGGCAGCTTCAATGCAGAGGAAATGTTCGGTGAACTGAATGAGCAGTTGCCGGAAAATGAAAAGGTGAAGGTAGTGATCGAGACTCAGGAGAGTTTCTGGGGCGTTCTCGAATGGCTTATTTTCCCTCTCCTTCTTATCATCATGTGGGTGTTCATGTTCAAGGGCATGGGCCGCAACATGGGAGGCGGCGGTGGTCCTGGCGGCGGAATATTCAATGTCGGAAAGGCTACAGGAAAGCTCGCTGAGAAAGACAGCATAAAGGTGAACTTCAAGGATGTTGCTGGACTTTATGGCGCTAAGGATGAGGTGATGGAGATCGTTGATTTCCTCAAGAATCCTAAGAAATATACAGCACTCGGAGGTAAGATTCCGAAGGGAGCGCTTCTTGTAGGTCCTCCAGGTACAGGTAAGACCCTTCTTGCAAAGGCAGTTGCCGGTGAGGCGAATGTTCCTTTCTTCTCGATTTCCGGTTCTGATTTCGTGGAGATGTTCGTCGGAGTGGGTGCATCGCGTGTGCGTGACCTCTTCCGTCAGGCGAAGGAGAAGGCACCATGCATCGTTTTCATCGATGAGATCGACGCTGTCGGACGAGCAAGAAGCAAGAACGGCGGATTCTCATCTAATGATGAGCGTGAAAATACTCTGAACCAGCTCCTTACAGAGATGGACGGTTTCGGTTCAAACTCCGGAGTGATCATTCTTGCGGCTACAAACCGTGCGGATATCCTCGACAAGGCGCTTATGCGTGCAGGTCGTTTTGACCGTCAGATCCATGTCGATCTTCCTGACCTTAAGGAAAGAGAAGAGATCTTTACAGTTCATCTCAGAGGGCTCAAACTTGCTGAGGATTTCGATCTTGAATTCCTTGCAAAGCATACTCCTGGCTTCTCTGGTGCTGACATTGCAAACGTATGTAATGAGGCAGCCCTTACAGCTGCAAGACATGACAAGTCTGCAATCGACAAGCAGGACTTCCTTGATGCGGTAGACAGAATCGTAGGTGGTCTCGAGCGCAAGTCGAAGATCATCACTCCTGAGGAGAAGAAATCAATCGCACACCATGAGGCTGGTCATGCTACTGTAAGCTGGCTTCTTCCATATGCAAATCCTCTCTTCAAGGTAACAATTGTACCTAGGGGACAGGCTCTGGGTGCAGCATGGTATCTTCCTGAAGAGCGTCAGCTCGTCACAAAGGCTCAGATGATTGACGAGATGTGTTCGCTCATCGGAGGTAGGGTAGCAGAGGAGATCGTTAACGGACAGCCTTCTACAGGCGCTCTGAACGACCTTGAAAGATTGACGAAGATGGCTTACGGAATGGTTACATACTACGGTATGAGCGATAAGGTAGGTAACATGTCATTCTACGATTCAAACGGTTCGAGAGCATACGATCTTACAAGACCTTACTCTGAGAAGACCGCTGAACTTATTGACAAGGAGGTCAAGGAGCTTATTGAGATGATCCATGACCGTACACAGACCATCCTGAAGGATAATTTCGAGGGATTCAGCCAGTTGGCTGCTCTTTTATTGGAGAAAGAAGTTATCTTTGCAGATGACCTTGAAAGGATTTTCGGACCAAGAGCCGGTGCAAAACCTGGCGAGGAGATTCCGAAGGATCCTGAAGAACTTGCCTAAAACAACCGTATGAACAATTTTATTAAAAGAACAATATCAGGTGTAGGATTTGCGGCGATAATGCTCGCCGCATTCCTTACCAATGAATACGTATATGGAGCAGTGATGCTCTTTTCGCTTATAGTGATGATGAAGGAATTCATCACCATGACATGTGGAAAGGAGTATAGGTATTCGCAAATATTGTCCATATTCTCCGGAGTGTGCCTCTTCACGCTCACTTATCTCTACAAAGCGTTCGATTTTCCGGGAAGACTGGTGATCCTCGCTTTTGTACCGATGTTCATTCTCATGATCAACTCGTTGTATCTCAAGGATAAACGCCGTTTTGACAAGTTTGCAAACCTCTATGCAGTACTGATCTATATAGCGGTTCCATGGTCTCTTCTAAATTTTGCAGTATTCAACGCAGCAGGAGAATTCAACGGAATTCTTCTCCTTTGTTTCTTCTGCATCATATGGGGAACAGACGTGGGAGCTTATATGTTCGGTATCACTTTAGGCCAGAAATACGGAAAGAAGCTCTTCCCGTCGATTTCACCAAAGAAGTCATGGATCGGTTTCTGGGGCGGACTTGCGACAGCAATCGGAGTGGCTGTGGGATTGCACTATGTCGGACTCTTCACTTTCGATCTGATCCACTGCATCTTCATGGGTGCTCTGCTCTGCGTTGCCGGAGTCTACGGTGACCTTATCGAATCACAGTGGAAGAGACATTACAATGTAAAGGATTCAGGCAATATCATTCCGGGTCATGGCGGACTTCTCGACAGATTCGACAGCGCATTGATAGCGATTCCGATCGGAATCATCTATCTGGTCGTGATGAATGTCCTCTAAGGTTTTTATTTTTGCCTAATTGGCGTATTATTCGTACATTTGCGTCGCTATGATTATACATAAAGATTGTTACGGAACCATATTGCTGGTGTGGGCTATCTGCCTTACATTGGCTTTCCTTTTTTTGAAATTCATTCCTTGGGCATTCATTTCTTACCCGCTCACGATAATTCCTATGTTCTTCATGGGATTTGTTCTTTTCTTCTTCAGAGTACCTCAAAGAGAGGTTGTAGGAGATGATAATGTAGTCACTTCAGTCGCAGATGGAAAGATCATAGTGATCGAGAAGGTATTCGAGCCGGAGTATGTAAAGGGTGAGTGCATCCAGGTATCGATTTATATGGACTTTTTCAATGTCCATGTGAACTACTGGCCTGTAAGAGGTGAAGTTCAGTATTATAAATACCATCCGGGCAAATATATGCTTGCATTCCTTCCAAAAGCGTCAGAGCTTAACGAGCACACATCGACAGCAATCAGGAGCCCGTATGGAGACGTATTCTTCAAGCAGATTGCAGGAACATTTGCAAGACGTATCGTATGCTACGCAAAGCCTGGTAACAATGAGGAGAAGGGTTCACAGTGCGGAATCATCAAATTTGGTTCGAGAATCGACATGTATTTCCCGTTGGATGCGGAGATTAAAGTCAAATTAGGAGAGTATGTAAAGGGAAGTGAATCTGTCATTGCAGCACTTCGCAAATAATTATGGAAGAACAGTTAATTTATATCATCATATTTGTTTCGGTTACATTATCTGCCTTGTGCTCTACGCTCGAGGCGACTTTGCTTTCCACCCCTCTCTCATTCATCACTGGTCTTGAAGAGCAGGGTATCAAAGGCGCAGCAAGATTGAAACGACTCAAGCAGAATCCTGAGCGCCCTATTTCAGCTATCCTTTGCCTTAATACGATCGCTAATACCGTTGGAGCCTCTATCGTGGGTTCATTGGTATATGAGGTATATGGAGATGCGCTCGTAGGTGCATTCTCGACCATCTTCACGCTTGCAATTCTCTTTTTCGCAGAGATCATCCCTAAGACCATCGGAACAAGCTACTGGCGTTCGCTTGCCATACCTGCTTCATCGATCATCAGCGGAATGATCTTCATCACTTATCCGCTTGTGTGGATTCTTGAGAAATTTACAAGAGTCATCTCATCAGGAGCAGAGCAGGTGAGTGTAAGTCGTGAGGATATCTCAGCAATGGTAAGCGTCGCTACTGAAGAAGAAGAGATCGAGAAAGAGGAGAAGAAGATGATTCAGAACATCCTCAAGCTCGACGAGATGACTGCTCATGAGATCATGACTCCTAGTGTCGTTGTAGAGATGGTACCAGGAAACATGACCATCAGAGAGTTCTATGAAAGCGACAATACACATTCACGAATTCTTGTCTACGATGAGGAAAACGATGAATATGTAACCGGATATGTTCTTCGTCAGGAGGTTCTTGAGAAGATGGCTGAAGACAAGTTCACTACTACATTGGACGAGATCATCAGACCGATCATGACTTTCAGTGAAGAAGATTCTGTATCAGATATCTGGGAGAAGCTTCTTGAGAGAAAGGAGCATATCTCTGCCATTCTTGATGAATACGGCTCGTTAAGAGGTATCGTGACCATGGAAGATGTGATCGAGACAATGCTTGGCCACGAGATCGTCGATGAAAAGGACGAAGTGGTGGACATGCAGGAATATGCTAAAGAACAGTGGGAAAAAGCCCAGAAGGATATGATAAAGGCTGAAGATTAATCTTCAGCCTTTTCTATCAGTTCGAGAAGCTTGTCGATAGCTTCATCTTCCGGTACATGTCTGAGAACCGGAGTCTTTCCTTTGTAGATGGAAACCTTGTGATTTCCTTCGCCTACATAGCCCCAGTCGGCATCTGCCATTTCGCCTGGACCGTTTACGATACATCCCATCACGGCAATCACCATTCCTTTCAGATGCGCTGTTCTGCGCTTTACCTCATTGAATGTGCTTTCAAGGTTGTACATGGTTCGTCCGCATCCTGGACATGCGATGTATTCCGGTCTGTAGAAACGTCTTCTGGCAGCCTGCATGAGCTCGTCTACGAGATATTCTGCGTATTCGCTGCCGTCTAGAACCACTTCTTCACCATTCTCCTGATAAGTTCCGCGAATCTCAACTTCATCAATTTCCTTGTCGAGAAGCCTCTTTCCGAAATCGCATGCGAAGTCCATAAGGAGCTTTTCGCGTGACGGAGCGATGTATGTTGCGATAGCCTTCTTTCCTTCAAGAATGAGCGACACCATCGATGAATTCAGCTTATGGTCATATCTGTCTGCGAGATACTGAGCTACAGGAATTTCATTTTCCGGAGACTCTGTCAATGAAACACGGATGGTGTTTCCGATGCCCTCAGACAAAAGTGATGAGATTCCGACTGCAGACTTGATACGACCTCCGTCTCCGTTACCTGCCTCTGTAACTCCCAGATGCAGAGGGAATATAACACCTTTGTTTTCCATCTCTTTCGAGAGAAGACGGTATGCCTCAACCATTACGAAGGTGTTGCTGGCCTTAAGAGAGACAACGACATTATAGAAATCATTCTCTACGCACATGTCAAGCCACTCCATCACAGCCTCCTTCATCGCAAGAGGTGTGTTGCCGTAGAGATTGGTGATTCTGTCTCCGAGAGAACCGTGGTTGAGTCCGATTCTTATGGCTGTTCCGTTAGCCTTGCAGACCTCGACAAGTCTTGCAAACTGCTCGCGAGCCTTCTCATGATCCTTGTGGAAGTTACCGGGATTGATTCGGACTTTCTCTACAAACTCAGCGGCAGCGATTGCAATCTCTGAAGAGAAATGTACATCTGCAACCAGGGGAGTGAAGATGCCCTTGTCTCGAAGAATACGACGGATTTCCCTAAGAGATTCCACCTGTGCAAGCGATGGAACTGTAAGCCTGATAAGCTGTGCTCCAGCTTCGTAAAGTCTCACGCACTGTGCTACGGATGCTTCAACATCTGATGTATGTGTGTTGCACATGGTCTGTACAACGATAGGGCTGCCACCTCCGATGGTGACGTTACCTGCATGAACAGTAAGAATATTCATTATCTGATCTTATTTTTTCCGTAAACCATTTCCTTTGCTTCCTGCTTAAGTGCAGCCTTTGTCTTTCCTGTTCTCTTTGAAAGATGGAATTGAACACCTGCTGAAATCACGATATTGCTTGGGTATGCATATCTGTAATAGTATTCACTATAGAAGTCAGGTTCATAGAGGGAACCGAACGAGTGCTTATATGTTGCCATTATATGTATCTCGATCGGGTCGAATACCAATCCGAATCCGAATCCACCCTTCAGACCATAGTCCAGTCTTCTGTCAGTATCAACGAATGAATTCTCTACTTCCGGTCTGACGTATCCGGTCACGCCCGGATAGCGATGGATTCCGATTCTATATCCTCCATAACATCCTAGATTGGCGATGATCTTGAAGTTCCAAAGGTCATAGTGGCAGTGCATCAATACCGGAACCTCTACAACGTCGAATATGGCCTTTTCGGCTCCTTCGATGGTGTATGTGTAATTCTTATCAGCATTATGCTCGAATTCATAACCTTCCTGGCTGTAGTTGATACCGATCTGGAAACCGAAATACGGCATATATCCGAACATCTTGCCGTATTTGGTATATGATATGCCGAAGTTCTTCGGTATGATAAGCATATTCTGATTCTGTGCAGGATTCCACATTACTCGGCTCAAATTGACACCGTATGTGAATCCCAACATAGAATAGTCATTGATTTCAAGTTTTTTCTTGACATCTACCGTATCCAGGAACTCATTTGTATACTTTTCCTCTATCAGTCCCTTCGGAAGCTGTCTGGGCTGGGCATGCAATCCGATGAATGACAGGAAAAGGAATATTATGTGAATGAATCTCTTCATATATTATCTGAACATTTCTTCTACATCTACATTCTGATCGATTTCCATCTTCTCTGGTATGTCGATAAGGTATGTACCATCACTGAGCTTATAGAAGCGGACTTTCTCCGGCTGCTTCTGTTCGAGAAGGATACCTGTATCTACCAGACCGTTCCTGTTAAGGTCTTCTGTAATTCGGATAGAGTATTTTCCTGCCTTGAGATAAGGGAACTTAAGTACCGCATCTTCCTCTACAATGTATGACCTGAGTATCTGATTGCGCTTTTCATTCAGAAGGTCAACAATGTACTTGTTCTTGACATTTGTCAGATTGAGGTTCATGGTACTGAGCTTTTCGTCAGTCGGCAGAACTACCTTCACCTCTGTACTGTCGTTGTAGAATCCATTGATATCCTTGAACTTACGGTAAGGGACCTTAAGGTAATATTCATATCCCTGCTGAAGTTCAATTGATGGTTTGATGTAGTACTTTCTCAAGTTAAGCGAATCCTGAGTCACGGTATATTTCGCCTTTGCTTCCTGCTGACGTGGATTAAGATATCTGAATGTCAGGGAATCAAATGCACTCTCGACCACAGGATGCTTAAACTCCAGAGTATAGCCGTACTGTTCTACAGTTTCAGGCTTTGCCTCCAAAGTAAATACTGCAGTCGTATCTTCTTTTCTGATATCCTTTGATTGAGTCTTACCTGGAGATTTCTTAGGCTTGATGAGTTTGATTTCCTCCGTAGTGCTGGCAAGAACACCGAGTGAATCGGTCTTCATGTACTTGACATTAAGGAAGAGAGTGTCCGGCTGTTTTTTAGAATCATTGATCCAGATTTCAAGACTGTCCTTTACCTGGTTGAACTGAGTTATCACGCTTTCAGACGGAATGCCGGTAAACCACAATGAGTCAATCTGCGGATTTGGTGCCATGAAGGTGATATATGCAGTTCTTTCTCCAACTCTTTCCCTGTTGACGATCATCTGTTTTGACGGCTTCTCTCTGAACACATTGAGTTCCACCTCAGAATTTCTGGCCATACAATGCACGGTATCCTTCATGTCGAATTTCATGAGCTCAGGAAGCGAGTCATTTACTACGATTACAGGACGGAATATCGTATCAAGGAATGCAACCTTCTCTGTTTCAGGGTCATACTTGTTATCGTTATTTTCATCTATGATCGCATACATTCTATATACTGTGTCCTGGATGTTTCTGAGGCAGAAGAAACCCCAGTCATCTGTCTTGACTGCAGCGTCAGGTCTGGTAAGGAAGATTGCAGAGTCTGCAAGATCCTTGTAGAGCATCACCTTTGCACCTTTGATCGGATCAAGTGTGTTGCAGTCACGCACTGTACCGGTCACCATCATGGAGTCGATCTTGTCTCCTGTAGAGAAGACCAAGGTGAATCCCGGATACATGTTGCCTTCGTTATTGTCGGCAATTGCATTGGTAAGGTCCAATGTATATGTCTTGTTTGAATCCAGGTCATTTTCAAATGTAATGACAACTCCCTTTCCCTTGAGCTTGTATTTAGGTGTCTTCTCAAGAGGAGGGGAGAGGAAAAGGCTTTTAGGATCCTTGACCTGTACATATTCATTGAACTTGACTTCAATCTTTGTTCCATGCACCGGAATATTCGTCATTCCGAGTTCCGGGTAAATCTCTGTTATGAGCGGTGGTATGGTATCCTTCGGACCACCGCTTGGTGCAGATGTAGTGTTCGCACATGAATGCGAAAATATCATCACACCAAGTATTGTAGCGATTGGTATTATTGGAAAGAAACTCTTCAGTAATCTCTTCATTTCAAATGTTTTATAAATCTGTCCTTATGACGCTCTGGATACCCTCTATCTTCTCAAGCTTCTTGATCAGCTTCTCGAGGTCTCCCATCTCGTTCACAAAAAGATCAATGTATCCTTCAAATACACCGTCTTCTGTGCCGAGGTAGAACTTCTTGATGTTCACGCTCAATACAAACGATATGTATCGTGTGATGTCGTTGATCATACCGATACGGTCAAATCCCTTGAGTGAAAGACGTACCAGGAATGAAAGGTTCTGGTCTTTTGCGTGTTCCCATGTAGGCATCACGATCTTGTCACCGAACTTGGATGCAAGGTTGTTGGCAGTAGGGCATGACTTCTTGTGTACAGTCACAGTTCCGTCTGATGCCTTGAATCCTACAACGCTGTCTCCTGGGATAGGATTGCAGCACGATGCGATGACATATTTATGCTTGGTATCATGTCCGTCGATCACATAGTCTTCCTTCTTCTCTTCCTTAGGAGTCTTGAACCATGGGAATGACCATCCTGTAGTCTTCTTGTTTGCTTTCTCATGAGCTTTCTTGAGGACCTCTGAAAGGTTGTTGAGCTTGATCATACCGATACCTACACGGAAATAGAGCTCGTCCGGCTTTGCTTCAAAGATTTCGTAGCCGTTCATGAGCATGTTCACCGTCTTGTCACCAAACTTGTATCCGAGGGCTTCAAGCTGTTCCTTCACCATCTTCTTACCGATCACGATGCTTTCATTTCTCTCGCTCTTCAGATAGTCGATGATGAGGCTTCTTGCCTTTCTTGTCTTCACGAAGTTGAGCCATTCGCTCTTAGGTTTTTCGTTCTCCGCAGTGATGATCTCGATCTGGTCTCCGGTCTTAAGGACGTATGAGAGCGGTACGAGACGAAGGTTCACCTTTGCAGCGATGGCCTTGTTTCCGATCTGAGAGTGGATTGAATAAGCAAAATCCAACGCTGTAGCACCTTTCTCGATGCTCCTCTGTTCGCCTTTTGGGGTAAAGACGATTATGTCGGTCTTGATGAGGTCGTTGTGGATCATGTCGAGAAGATCGAGGGCATTTATGTCCGGATTTACAAGGATCTCCTTGACCTTTGTGATCCATTTGTCCATCTCGCTCTCGTTCTCAGCAAAGCCGTCCTTCTTGTATGCCCAATGTGCGGCGATACCCTTCTCAGCAATCTCGTTCATTCTTCTTGAACGGATCTGTACCTCGATCCAGATACCGGACTGGCTCATGAGTGTACAATGGAGTGCCTCATATCCGTTGTTCTTAGGGTAGTTGACCCAGTCTCTCACTCGGTCTGCCTTATAGCGGTAGAGCGCAGTGATGATTGAGAACACATGGTAGCACTGGTCACGTTCTGTCTCTTTTGTGTTTGTGTCAGGATCGAATATGATACGGACTGCATAGAGGTCATAGATCTGATCGAAGCTGATGCCTTTTGTCTGCATCTTGTTCCAGATCGAATATGGAGTCTTGACTCTCTTCTTGATTTCAAACTTGAAGCCTGATCTCTTGAGCGAGTCTTCGATAGGTGCGATGAATTCGTTGATCTGCTTGTCCTTGTCGGAGATGTTCCTGTTGATCTTTGCTGTGATCTCATTGAATGCCTCCGGCTCCTTGAATCTGAGCCAGATGTCTTCCATCTCGGATTTTACGCTGTAGAGACCGAGTCTATGGGCAAGCGGAATGAACACGAACATGGTCTCGCTGAGGATCTTGTCCCTCTTGTGCTCAGGCATAAACTCGATTGTCCTGCAGTTGTGGAGACGGTCAGCAAGCTTGATGAGCACCACTCTGACGTCATCATTGAGCGTAAGGAGGATGCGCTTGAAATTCTCAGCCTGCATACTCTTCTGCTGAGCCTTATCCTCATTGTCAAGGACTGTCTTGATCTTGGTAAGTCCTTCGACAAGTGTAGCCACTTTCTCTCCGAAGAGACTGCTGAGATCGTCGACAGTATAGTCTGTGTCTTCAACGACGTCATGAAGCAGAGCGGCCACTATTGACTTGTATCCGAGGCCGATGTTGCTTACGACAATCTTTGCCACCGCGATAGGGTGGAGGATATATGGCTCTCCGGAACGTCTTCTTACGCCCTTATGTGCTTCATTGGCGAATTCGAAGGCCTTCTGTATTATCTCCAGTTCCTTAGGGTCTGTACAGCGCTTGCGGGCTGCTTCCTTAAGGTCTGCATAATCTCTGGCGATGACCTCATGGTCCTGTGCGGTAAATTCTGAAATCTTACCCATATGTTTTTATCTGTTTATTCTTCTGTGTTATAGTTGTCTACATGCTGGAATGCATAGGATATTTCTGATCCGAGAAGGATTATGAACCATCCGATGTTTATCCATACCATGAAGAGCGGCACAGCCGCGAATGCTCCGAAAATTCCACTCATTCTTGTTACCATCACCTGTGTCTCCAGATAGAGATAGTTTACTGCTGCGAATGCTATTCCTGCAGGTATTGCAGCACTGAGGGCACATGTGTAATGTACTTTCGCATTCGGAATGAACTTGTACATTGCGGAGAATGTAAAGGTCGCTACTGCTCCGAAAAGCACCCATGTAATCAAGGTCTTGATGACTGAGAAAGACTCGACATCAAGTCCGAGATAACTCAGTGCGTGCGAGTACATCACTGTACCACCGAAGAATACAAGGATCACAAACGGCGATACAAAAAGCATTGCTATGATGACCGAAAGTCTCTTTATCAGCTTTCTGGACTTCTGAACCCTCCATACGTTGTTGAACACCTTCTCCACACAAAGCATCATCCATACTACGATCCATGCGAAGAGCAGGGAACTGAAAAGGCCGACAGTGCTGCCTTTGGCCGCATCGATGATGTTCTGTGCAAATCCCAGCACAGTATCTATTGTCTGCTGACTGTTGTTGAAATACTCGTACAGGAATCCTTTCAATGGTTCAGCAAGCCCGAAACCGTCAGTTATGGCAAAGATGATTGCGACGAAAGGAATGACTGACATGGTGCTGAAGAAACTCAAGGCTACAGCTTGGAATCCGATCTTCTCGCTGGAGAATGTCTTGATTGTGATGGCGCCGACCTTAAGGTATTTGATGAACCTGGCCTTGGCTTTTGAAAATTCTTCCAAATCCAATTCCCACATGTCGGTCCTGATGAAATCCTTCAGTCTATGTGTCTTCCTTACAAGTCTTTTCATGTCTTGCTTTAGAATAACGTCGGTTCTGTTTCTTCCTTATCTTCTGTTGTCACGGTGATGTCAAGCATCTCCATCAGTTCCTTTTCTCCGATGACCTTGACTCCGAGAGCTTCTGCTTTCTTTAATTTTTCCGGTCCGGCCTTCTCTCCGGCAAGGAGGTAGGTGGTCTTCTTGCTTATGCTTCCGCTGTTCTTTCCTCCATGAGCGGTGATTAGAGACTTCATCTCGTCTCGGGAAATGCTGTAGTTGCCCGATATGACAATCGTCATTCCTTCGAGAGCAGATGAGATTTTTTCCTGTACTTCATCCATCTGGAAGTGCAGTCCGCTTTCTTTCAGACGTGCGATTATTTCGAGATTTGTCTCATCATGGAAATAATCGTATATGCTTTCGGCAATTACCTGGCCAACGTCGTCGACCTTCAGAAGGTCTTCGATCGTCGATGCCGCGATTGTGTCTATGTTTCCGAAATGTCCGGCCAATGACTTTGCTGTCGCTTCTCCGACGTATCTGATTCCGAGCGCATACAGTACGTGGTCGAATGTGGTCTTCTTCGATTCTTCGATGCTCTTGAGGAATCGATCGGCAGAACGTTCCTTCCATCCTTCCAGGGTGAGGAGATGTTCCTTCTTGAGTTCATAGAAGTCCGCAGCATTCCATACCAATGCCTTGTTGAAGAGCTGATCGACTGTGGCTTCGCCTGCAATCACATTCATGGCCTTGCGGCTGAGGAAATGGATCAGACGGCCCTTGATCTGGGTAGGGCATCCCGACTGGTTAGGACAGAATGACTTCGCCTCTTCTTCATCTCGGATAAGTGTCGTGCCGCAGTCCGGACATGTCTCAGGGAAATGAGGAAGGACGACATCAGGGGTCCTCATGCTGAGTTCCACGCCTGTGATCTTAGGGATGATTTCTCCACCCTTTTCGACATAGACAAAGTCTCCGACATGGATGTCGTGGAGCTTCATCTGTTCCTCGTTGTGAAGGGATGCGCGTTTTACAACTGTGCCGCTGAGCTGTACCGGTTCAAGATTTGCCACCGGTGTCACAGCACCTGTTCTTCCGACCTGATAGTCGATGCTGAGCAGCTTGGTCAGTGCCTGCTCTGCCTTGAATTTATATGCGACTGCCCATCTTGGGAATTTTGCAGTATAACCGAGCTCTTCCTGATATGGCAGTTCATTGACCTTTATTACGATTCCGTCTGTTGCGAACGGAAGATTCTTTCTTTCGATGTCCCAGTATCCGATGAATTCTTCGATTTCCTCGATTGTCCTGCAGATCTTTCGTTTGTCAGATACCGGCAGTCCCCAGGTTGCGGCCGCTTTAAGAGCTTCGTCGTGCGTCTGATAGGGAAGTCCTTCCCCAAGCATGTGATAGAGAGTACATTCGAGGCCTCTGTTCGCGATCATCGAGCTGTCGATGAGCTTGAGCGAACCAGATGCCGCATTTCGAGGATTTGCGAACGGCTGTTCTTCGTCCCTTTCCCTCTCCTCGTTCAGACGGTCGAATGCTGCCCACGGCATATATATTTCGCCTCTGATCTCGAATTCCTCGGGCCATGGTGCCGATGCAGATCCGGCTGGGGCATGGAGGGTTTCGGGGATGTTGGAGATGTGTCGTACGTTTGCGGTGACATCGTCTCCGATGGCTCCGTCTCCTCTGGTAAGTGCTCTGAACAGACGGCCGTTTCTGTATGTAAGGCATATTGCTGTGCCGTCGAATTTGAGCTCGCAGCTGTATGTGAATGAATTGCCGATGCCTTTGGATGCTCTTTCTGCGAATGCTTCCACCTCAGGAATGTCATATGTGTTGCCGAGGGATAGCATCGGATATTTATGCGGATACTGCTCGAATTCCTTTCTTCTGTCGCTGCCTACCTTCTGGGTAGGAGAGTCGGAAGTGATGAGTTCCGGATAGGCTGCTTCGAGGGCTTCAAGTTCCTTGAGAAGCATGTCAAAATCATAGTCGCTAAGCACGGGGGAATTATCTACATAATACCTCCTGTTGGCATCGTTGATGATGCTTCTGAGCTCGTTGATTCTGATATTTGCTTGCGCCTGATTCATATACAAAAATAATCTACAAATTTACAAAATCGTTTCGATATGTGCAATAAGCTAGATTTATTGTGAATTCGGGTAAAAATTGATAAATTTGCCACGATTTTGGGCTCAACTGTCATTTCGAGCGGAACGAAGTGGAGTCGGGAAATCTCCAACAGAAATTTTAACAACTAAATTTATATCAGAAAATTATTATGAAAGATGCAGTAATTATTCTCTGCGGCGGCGGTCCCGCTCCAGGAATGAACTCAGTTTCAATGAGTGTAGCAAAGACTTTCCTTGCAAAGGGATTCAGAGTTATCGGTCTTCACAAGGGTTATTCAGGACTTTTCTGCAAGAACGCCCAGATCGAGGACCTTACTTTTGCAACAGCTGACCGTTACTTCAACAGAGGTGGTTCATATCTTCAGATGAGCCGTTTCAAGCCAACTGATGCTGACTTTGAGAACAACTTCAACCTTGACCTCTTCAAGGACAACAACATCAAGCTTCTCGTGACTATCGGTGGTGACGATACTGCTTCTACAGCAAACCGTATCTCTAAGTTCCTCGCAGCAAAGGGATATCCAATCGCAAACATCCACTGCCCTAAGACTATCGACAACGACCTTCCTCTTCCTGCAAACGCTCCTACTTTCGGATACAACTCTGCAAAGAACGAGGGTGCTCACATTGCAAGAACAGCTTACGAAGATGCACGCACATCAGGTAACTGGTTCGTACTCTGCGCAATGGGTCGCTCATGCGGTAGCCTTGCACTCGGTATCGGTGAGGCAACTCATTCTCCAATGACCATCATCCCTGAGATGTTCAACAAGACTCAGATCAACCTTGACAAGATCATCAAGCTTTCTCTCTCTACTATCATCAAGAGAAAGGTTATGGGTATCGACTACGGTACAATCGTAACAGCTGAGGGTCTCTTCCACGATCTCGACATCAAGGAACTCGAGGCAGCAGGTGTACACTTCACATATGATGATCACGGTCACCCAGAGCTTGGTAAGCTTTCTAAGGCAGTTCTCTTCAACGACCTCCTCGAGAAGGAGATCAACGCTGTAGGTCTTAAGGTTAAGGGTCGTCCGCTCGAGATCGGTTACGACGTTCGTTGCCAGGATCCTATCGCATTTGACCTTACTTACTGTACAGAGCTCGCAATGGGTGTATACCAGCTCTACAAGGAGGGTAAGACAGGCTGCATGGTTTACGTTGACTCATTCGGTAACGTATCACCACTTTACCTCGCAGATCTCCAGGACCCTGTAACTGGCAAGATCCCACCAAGAATCGTAGACATCACAAGCGGTACTTCACAGAACTACTACGAGTACATCGCTCACTACGTGACAGAGGAGGACTACGATGCAGTTCGCGCTCTCGGTATCGACAACCCTGAGGCTTACGACTTCAAGAAGATCCTGGAGTGGGGCGAATAATTTTGAAAATATTTAGCGATTTTTAGTCGCTAACTGATAGAAAGAGAGTTACTTAGGTGACTCTCTTTTTTGTACCCCTTTTTGCAACCAAATGCAAATATGGGGATTTTTTTTGATATATTTTGAACCGAATTTCTACCGTTTGGCTCTCCGGCCAGATTTTTTTGTCTAGGTACAGACCCAAAGTAAGCCACTTTGTGGCACGTGGTGGCACACCATGACACACCATGACACAAAAAAGGTGTCAAAAATGGCATTATAAACGGTACAGCTAATAAGTAGAGATGAGTTTTAAGAAAGTATGTAAAGTCTGTGGACGAGAATTTCATTCCGCAAAATATTCGTCCAGATACTGCAGCCAGAACTGCTATGTGAAGTCCAGAAACTGGGCGAAGCAGACTCGGCATGCCCTTGATATACAAGGAGATAGTAAGACCCTGAATGAGGTTATATACAATAAGGTATGCCCTAACTGTCATAAGCCTTTTACCGCGAAGAAGACCAATACCATATACTGCTCTCCAAAGTGTGGCAAGATTTATAGGAAGTCAAAAAATGAGGGTCTCAAAGATATCAAAAGGCGTGAAAACTATGTTCAAAAAATTGTTGATTCAAGCTTACCACGCCGGCAGCTGAAAATCGTAAAAGCCTGTGCCAACTGCGGACGTGACTTCGATGCCATGAAGATAACCACTATGTTCTGCTGCAGCAGCTGCGCAAAGGCATACAGGATTCGAGAAAAAGTGTCTGAGGATCAAGGCAAGATAACGGCAGAATCCATATACCAGAAGGTTGCTGTGCGGGAGCTCAATGCTCCAGCTGATTCTGAACTGCTCAGACCTAATTCTGCAGCTGCTTATCTAGGAATAAGTCGCAGAACACTTTACAGGTATATATCTCAAGGAATAATCAAGACAAAGCAGATGCCGGGTGTCACTCTGATAGAACGGTCCTCCCTAAAGGAGATTCTCCTCTCTGAAGTATCCCTGCGGGTCAAGACCAAGAAAAAGATCGAGGTACCTGATAAGACAGTCAGTCCGGTTTTACAGGGTGACAGAATCACAATTCCGGAAGCGGCGCATGAGTATGGTGTAGCTCTTAATGTGATGCAGCATTATCTCAGGCGCAGCAATCTGCAGTTTGTGAAATACAGGAACACTAGGTTCTACTTGAAGAAGGACGTGGACAAACTTGTCAAGAAACGTCTGAGAGAAAGACATCCTGATATAACGTCGTGGTACTCTGTTGACGATATAATCAAGAAGTACAATATTCTTAAACCTACGCTGCACGGTATACTCTATCGTAACCAGGTGCCGAAGAAGAAGGAAGGAGGATATACATATTATTCACAGACCCATATCGATGACCTCTTGGGATACCTTATAGATACAGATAAGTATTACACTACGGACTATATTTCCGAGGTGCTTTCAATTAGCAAACGAGCCGCATCAAAACTGGTCCAAAGGCTCTCTCTTCCCAAGATTTCCCGAGGAGGAAGAATCTATATTGAAAAGGATGCATTCGATGCCTTATTATTGAGTGGCAAGCTCCACTAAATTATAATCCCACTCTAATAATGCTCTAATGTTTTATAAAATCATAATTATATTTAACGAAAATCATATTATTGCAGAAAAATTCAATATGACATCAGTTTATCTAAGAAAACGTAAAGGAACTAAGGGGAGACTTAACCTTTACCTGGATTATTATCCGGCTCTGTTCAATCCTTTGACAAGAAAGACAAAGAGGCATGAGTCCCTTAAGATGTTCATATATGAGCATCCGAAGAATATGGTCGAGCAGAATTATAATGAGGAGACTCTTAAGCTTGCTGAAGCCATCAGATGCAAGAGGAGCATTTCTATCATGAGCAAGGATCTTGGATTCTTCGAGGAATCATTCGGCAAATGTGACTTTCTTGAATTCTTCGAAAAGCTCGCCCTTACCAAGCACCACAGCTGGATGATGGCGCTGAAGAGTTTCTCGACATTCATGAACGGTAAATGCAGGTTCGAGAATCTGAGCGTGAAGTTGGCAGAGGATTATAAGGAATGGCTTCTGACTAAAGCGATGTGTGGAGGAGTAGCCTCTAAAAAGAAACTCTCGCAGAACACTGCTTCCAAGTACTTCGTGATTTTCAGGGCAGTCCTGAAGAAGGCTTACAAAGGAAAATGCATCAGGGAGAATATCAGCGACTATCTGGATACGATTCCGACAAAGAAGTCTAGAAGGGAGTACCTCACTGTTGAAGAGGTGAAGCGCCTATGCAAGGCTGAATGCATGCATGAAGTCCTTAAGCGTGCCTCGCTCTTCTCGATACTGACCGGACTGAGGTTCTCTGATATCAAGTCGTTGGACTGGAGTGAGATCTGTGTGGCTCCTGATGGCAAGCCGTGCATAAGAAAGCGAATACAGAAGACAGACATGGAGGAGACGATATTCATCAGTGAACAGGCTCTCTCTTTCTGCGGAGAGCGCAAGGAATCAGGACCCGTATTTGAGGGCTTCTCCAGCTCCATGGTCAACTATCCTCTCAAGAAGTGGCTAGAGGAAGCACATATCCACAAGCACATCTCCTTCCATTGCTTCCGTCATACAAATGCTACCCTTATGGTTGCCAATGGAGTCGATATCTATACCGTTTCCAAGCAACTTACTCACTCCCATGTCAAGACTACAGAGATATACATGCACCTGGTCGATCATAAGCGTAGAGAGGCTGCCGAATCGATTGTGATTAAATAAGGTGTATTCTTACTGAATTCAGATACTGTTTGCCTTTGTGTTTAAGATTCTTTGCAAATATTATCTGATGTTTTCCTTTAGTTGTTGTGTTGTTAAATAAAATTATTAACTTTGTTAAAGAAAATTATCAATATGGAAACGATGTACACATATACCTTCGATGAAAAGGAGACGTTGATATTTGCAGGACTCAAGGTTTACATAACCGGATGTCTGGGTGAATATCTGGATGAAAGCCAGATTGATTCATTAGCCCAGATATTGAGAAAATTCAGGACAAGACCTGCGGAGGTGGAGTTTGCGGAAAACTACTGCGTACCCTTGACGAAGGATAATATTCTCAGGAATCGTTATATACCTAGAAAGACGCTCAGGAAGGATGAATGTGCCGTCTTCTTCTATAACCTATCGCCGTATGCACTCTTGAACAGGCTCCAGACGGCAAGATTCGCGAAGCTAATGCTGCCGAATTTCTTCGCGGCAGAACAGACGATAAATTCAGTCTTCACTCGTTTTGCAAATTCTTCATCTGATGACGGGTTTACGATAGAGAATCTTCCATACCATTCCACGACTCATCTGGAGAAGTTTTTATTTGAATTAGGATTGAAAAATAACCATAAGAACAATGAAAGGAAGTAATAAGAAAGTGACCTTTGAGGACATGCCTGAACTGGTTTCGTCTCTTCTTACCGAGGTCAAGACTCTACAAGGTAAGGTGGACTCTGTAAGCAATCTGGTAAAGACAATCACGCCCAAGGATGATGTCAAGATCCTTACAGTGGATGATGTATGTAGATGGCTGGGCAAATCCAAGTCCAGCGTCTATAAGATGACTTCTAGAGGTGAGATCCCTTGTTATAAGCAGGGAAGGATCGTCACTTTCATAGAGTCGGAGTTCATAGGATGGCTTACAGCCTATAAGAAAGGATCATGTATGGATGTGATGGGCCGTGCTGAAGAATACATTCAGAGAATGCACTAGGAATTCTGAATGTCTTGAATGTTTTTGCAATATGTGACCTCACAGGCTTTGTTCATAGGGTCAGTTGGTAGGTCTAGCGAACAGACAATTACAGCCTTTGATCTAGCGCAAGGAAGTAGCGTGAAATCAAAGGCTGTTTCTTATTTGCGTCCTTTGCCGGAACTGTTGATGTCCTTGGCACTTACTGTCATCTCCAGGTTCCTCTGGCCGTTGTCCTCATAGAGGTAGATCTTCAGCACCTGGTCATCAGACAGGGTCATCTTCGGGAACGAGTACGCTATCTTCGCCGTGCCTCCCGCCTTGACTGACAGGGAGCCATGTCTTCCGTTGGGGAAGATGGTCTTCTCGAAGTGTACGGTCCTCTTTCCCTTTCGCTTGCTCTCTATCACGAACGTTGCGTCCTTGGTCTCGTAGCTTACGCCTGAGCGGTTGTCGATGGAGAGGACGACGTATGTGATGTCGCTGTATGACATGATCTCCTCACACAGCACGAGTATGCCGTGCTTGCGGTCTCCGATGTGATACAGAGCCTGGTCCATGGTGACCATGTTCGAGAGCAGGGGAGCATCTGAACTCCTGTTAAGAGATACCTGTCTTCCGTCCGACGAGGCGTTCTCCCTCATGTCCCTTATCAGGCTCTCGGGAGATCCGTCGTAGCCTACGATGAACGTGTGGATGCGTCCGTTGGATTCCAGGGCAGACAGGCTGGTCAGCGAAGTGAACGCCTCGCGTCCCTTGACCGCCAGCATGTTCCTGTTCTGCTCGATGATCTTGGCCGCCACAATCATTCCGTTGGACAGATCCACGTATGTCAGATCCGTGTCAAAGATCACGTGCGATGTGTAAATGTCTGACACCCAGAGCGTATCCGATTGGGCGTAACTGTAGCAACGGTAGCAGAGTGCTACCATTACTACCAATAATATCTTTAATGCCTTTCTCATAGGTCCTTCTTTTTTACGATGAAGAAATTATATCCGGAAGGTACTGTCACCGTCGCCTCGCCGCTGGAGCTACGGGCAATGGACACTCCTGTTGACACCACATCCTGAGCCACCCTGCCGAGTCTGCTGGAGAGAGTGCTTCTTGCTATGTCCGTTCCGCGCTCCCGAGCCGTTCTGCCTACGTTCGCCACATCAGGGCAGTAGATGCCCTTGGATCCGTCCATGTCGTATGCCTCGTATCCCAGCGGCAGGATCCTTCCTCCGACCTCGATGCTCTCGAAGCTCACCTCCAGTCTGGAAGACAGCCTGCAGGTTCCCATCAGGTGCGTGTTCTTGGGGATAATCACTCCGTTGACCCTTATCTCCTCGAGCAGGATTACAGCAACCCTCTGTCCGCTCTTGAGCTTCTCCTGTCTTGAGAACATGCACTTGAGTGGTCTGTCGTCGGTAAGGTCAGACTCCTGTTCGGCTCCCAGCGAGCTGATGCCCGTGCCCCATCCGTCGTCACTCTGAGAGATGACGCTCGTGCGGGTCACCACCGGAGCGGGGACTGCTATGGTGTCATTGGCTGGAGTCTCCTCCTGCAGAGGAGTCTGCTCCGTCTCTCTCATCCTCTCGGCCATCTCGATGGCTTCCTCGCGTCTTCTCTGATGCCTCTGCTCGCGTTCCTGCGGAGTCTCCCTGTAGGGGTTGGTGTAGTTCGGAGCCGGTCTTGCCGGTGCGGCATAGCCTCCGCCGGAGCCGGAAGGGGAGATTATCTCCTCGGCCTTCCGTTCCTCCTTCTTTTCCTCTTCCTCCCTCTGGCACTGCGTCCAGTACTCCTCGATGTCATCCACCTTCTCCTTGTCGCTGAAGGTGGCGTAGGCGTGTGACTTGCTGTCGCTTACCTCCTTGACGTCGGCATCCGGCATCTCCACATATACCTGCTCTCCTTCGCCGGATTCCTTCGCCTTCTGCTTGAACTCATACCTGAACAGCAGGAAGAGGATCAGCACGGATGCTCCTATGAATATGTATACCTTTGTCTTCTGATTCATCGTTGTCTCCTATAAGAATGGCAGCACGACTTGCACTATGTGATAGACCGCCGTGCCGAAGCAGGCTATCACGGCTATGACTGCGGCCACTGTCTTCCACGGCGCGTCAGGCACGTCGTGGGTGTTCAGCAGCTCGCAGATACGTCCATACAGTCCTCCCATGTCAGTTGCGTTTTCTGGTTCCCAGGTTGTCGCTCTTGGTCACGAGGAACTTCTCGATCATCATGCCGTGAGGATTTGAAGGGGAACGCTCCACCTCCAGCAGACGGCAGGTGCTCTCGAAGTCGTACGAGGTGATGTTGCTCTCTCGCAGCAGGAAGAGCTTGCCGTAGGTCACGGCCCCGTAAGGGTAGGTCTGCATGTCCACCTTGACCGAGTCCACGACGATCTCCTGTGAGATGTTGGCAGACACGAGCCTCTGGTAGAATCCTCTCTCGGAGAGGTCCATCCAGTAGTCGTAGGCGCTCCTGTCGCTCATGGTAAGGGCTCTGTCCACGTTCCTCTTTATGGACTCAGAGCTGGGAGCCAGGTTGAACATCAGCTCATGGAAGCGGGTGACGTGGTCAGCCGCCTCCATGTCCCTGTTGGCATCCTCGGGTGTCCTGCGTGCCATGACGGCCGAGCCCTTGTCGATGACGTAGACCGTCTGACGGGCATGCTCGGACGACCATGCCGCGATGCCTACGGAGCCGATGCAGACCGCTCCGGCACAGATCAGGGCCGCTATCGTGAGGAACTTCATCTTCCTGAAGGAAGAATCGATGTTGTCGAAATACTTGATGATGTTGTCCATTATGAATTAGATTTTAATGAGTTTGCGTGCTATGTTCCTTGCTGGCTGTGTCACAGATCCGTGTGCGTCGTTGCCGCCTCGTGACTCTATCCAGTAGGTTGCGAGCTTAGGTACGGCCGATATCATCACCAGTGCGACGATATGAAGCAGGATCATGAACCAGGTGGCCGAGAGTCCTGTCTCTCCGGCCAGTGATGCGTCCGCAAAGGCGCTCGTTATCTCCAGACCGATCATCATGACCAGGAATCCCGCCGGAATCCAGCATGACAGCTGTATGTAACGGGCGAACCACCTCTTGATGCCGGCCTCGTAGCCCGGCCATACCGAGGTGGCGAAGATCACCGGTCCCACCATTCCTATGAAGATCTGGTAGAAGTAGCATATCACCTGCTGCATGAACAGCAGTACCTTCGCCACGATGTAGAGAAGGCCTCCGATTAGGGCTCCTGTCTTGAGCGATGTGATATTCATCATGCTCATCACCGACCGCTTGAGTCCCTCCCAGATGGTCTTGAAGAAACGGGCGATCCTCGAGTCCGACTCGAACTCGGCGATGCTCTCATGGTATGCCTCGATGTTCTTCGTGATGTCCGTCATTGCCATCGTCTCCATGTTTTCCTTCCATGTCATCAGGTACTCCTCGTTGGTGACGCTGCACGTCTCGGTGACACCTCTGATGAAGATGCTCACCAGCGAGTCCAGCGGAGTCATCACCAGCGTGTGGAAGTTGGCGATGAGTATGAGCAGCATCACCGGCTTGAGGATGAGGAACGCATCCAGGCCGTCACCCTTGACGAAACCGTTGTAGTTCTTCAGGATGGTCAGTCCGGCGAGGATGCCGGCGATGGCGATGGACACGTGCATCATGCCCTCCATGTGCTCGTTGAAGATGCTGTGCTTGACGTTGTCAAGCGTATTCCATATGGTAAGTGCTGTGATCATTACGATACTCCTGTGATTATTGATACAAGTCTGAGAAGAGCCATTCCGAAGACGAATCCGGTGACGACCCTGAGGATGATCTCATCCGCCGTCGGGTCTCCCGCGATGCCTCCTCGGGAGAAGATCCAGAAGGCGAATCCCGACAGGACGGCCGCCGCCAGGATGAACAGCAGCGACACCACTCCAAGGGATGATGAGGTGGCCGTGCTCTGGCTGCCGTACACCTGCTTGGCGATGACGAAGTCGTCGGGACCCATCTGCGCGTCGATCTGCTCGACGAACTCGGTCAGGCCTTCGGCGAAGATGGTCGCCTCGATCTCCATCTGCATCTTCTGCTCGGTCTCCTTCATCTTCTGCTCCAGTTCGCCCACGAGCTTCTCCAGTTCGTCCTTCTTCTCCTTCTTCGAGAATCCCAGCGTCCCGAGGAGCTTGCGGGCTGTCTCCAGCGCCAGCTCCGCGTAGTCCTGCATCGTGGTGAGGTAGTTCAGCATGATGTTGGCATCCGTCAGGCGGAACCGCTGCAGCTCGTGCATCTGCTGGACGTAGTTCTCGGTCATGCCTATGGTCGAGTTGAACGCTTCGGTAAGCCTCTTGAGCGTTCCCAGGTCCTCCATCACGCTGATGGCCGTGCCGCCGATGCCGTCCTCTCCGAAGACGTTGTCTATATGCTCCCTCATGCTGTTCATCTGGTCTCCCAGATGGGCCAGCTCACCCAGCTGGTCGAGCATGTAGTCTATCTGCTCTGCAGCATTGGTCGCCGAGGCGGCAATCTGACTGGGATCGATGACTATCTGCTGGGCATTCAGATGAATGCCGCACAGCAGGCAGATTATAGCCGCTATGATCCTAAACCTTCTCATGGCGTCTGCTTGTGAGTTGACGGATGGCCCTGATAGGGGAGGTCTTCTGGATGAGTTCAAGCATCTCCTTCTTCTTGTTCTGTGCTGACTCGTAGGCCAGCGCCTCCTGAGGCGATACCTCGGTTGCATATACGCCGCTGAGCTTGGAACCCAGCGAGATGAATACCTCCTTGTACCTGTACCTGCTGTTCATTCCTCGGTTCAGTGACAGCACCAGTGCCTTCTGATGGTCGTCCAGTCCGAGGAACTCACCCAGCTGGTCGATCACCACGCGGCTCATCGTCTGCTCCAGGATCACCTTCACGTCGGAGTTCTGCATGATCGTGTTCTTGATCACCGGAGAGGCTATGATGTCGTCGAACTCCTGTGTCACCACGATCGCCGCCGTGTTGAGCTTGCGGGCAGTCTTCCACAGTCCCAGCAGGTAACCCGCCATGGTCTCGTTGGCGATGGCCTTCCATGCTTCCTCGATGATGAGCACCTTGTGGGTCTCCTGTTCGGCTCGCATCTTCGCCTCGAAGGCGTTCATGATGCAGAGCACGGCTATCTCGTAGAATCCGTCCTTCATGTTCTCGATGCTGTCCACCTCGAAGACCGTGAATCGGCTCGAGAAGATGTCGTTCCTTCCGGTTCCGTTCAGCAGCTGCCTGTACGCTCCCTTCTTGGCATAGGCTCCCAGAGCCGTGCACATGCTGTTGATGTCCAGATTCCTGGTGGTGTTCTTCACTCCGTTGACGGTGTATCCGTGTTCGCTCTCAAGCAGGGGCACTATGTCCGTGTTGATGAAGTCGAACAGGTCGTCGAATACCGGAGGCTTGTCCGACTGCTGCCAGTTCAGGCAGAAGTCCTTCAGGATCTGGGTGATGATGTTGCCGCTGGCCGAGTCCCATCCTCCCTGAGGCTTCCAGATGGTCTGTATGACGGACTGTACGAAGCCCAGACCTATGCAGTCGGCGTTAAGGTCGCCCGACTTGCTGAGCCACTGGTCCATGTCCCAGAAGATATTGAACGACATGCCAGGCACGTTCGAGTCCTCCTGCCGTTCCCACTTGAGGTAGATTCCGTCGCGTCCGTCCGACTCCTCGCGTATCACCGAGCAGAGGCCCTCGTAGGAGTAGCCCTTGTCGATGATGAAGATCGTGTCGCCGCTGTCGTAGCTGTTGCGTACGAAGTAGTTCGTGAAGAAGGACTTTCCGCTGCCGGATCCTCCAAGGAAGAAGGCGTTATAGTTGCTGATAAGGCCCGCCTCGAACGCCCTTTTCTGCATATCCATCGCCACGGGTATGTTCCTCGACCGGTCGCACAGTGGGAGCGTGCCTCCCTCTATGTCTCTCTGGAAGGACTCCATCGGCCACAGGCAGAGCACGCACCCCAGCTCGTTGAGCATGAGGTTCCTTGCTCCGATCTCGCACGATGCTCCGGGAAGTGACGAGTGCCAGAGCACAGGGGTGTCGTAGGTGACGTTCACGCAGCGGACGATGTTCATCTGCGAGAGTGCAGCGCTGACCTTGGCCCTGAGCATCGACTGCTCCTCCTTCTGTCCGAACACGAGGATGTTGGTGTGGGCCCTGACCGTTGTCTTCTCGTCCTCCAGGTCTTCGCCAAGGTAGGACTCGATCTCCTGGTTGTTCTTGCGGTTCTCGCTGTCCCTGCTGGACATGCTGAACATCTTCTTCTGACGTGCCTCCAGCTCGCTGATGGCTTCCTTGCGGGGAATCATCAGCACGTACGAGTTGACGATATGCTCGCAGTCCAGGAGCGTTCCAAGTGATGCACCCAGCGACAGTCCCAGCGCCGAGAGGGGAGTGCTTACCTTCTCCACCTTCCGGGAGTCCTGCAGCTCGCTCGGCAGATGCTTGCCCTCGTTGATCACGTAGGCCCACATCTGCTTCCCGTTAGCCTCCATGTGGTCGGGGTACATGTCGATGTCCGAGAGGATGCCGTCGCCTGTTCCCATGGACATGTGCGAGTACATCCGCTCTACGAGCTCCTGGTCGGTGAGTCTCTCCGCGCTGATGACCCTCGTATCCGTGAGCTTGTAGATGAACTCTTCACCGATGGCGCCTATCCTGTAGATGTCCTCGTGGCAGCCTTCGCGCAGCTTGGCGCTCATGCCCAGGACACCGCAGGAGTCCGGCTCGCGGACGGCCGTGAACTTGTTGGTGAGGGTGAGGAAGACATACTGTTCGTGCTCCAGGTACTCCCGTCCCCTGAAGTGGTTCTGATAGGACCTGTCCAGAAAGCCCCTTCCTGTCTTCGACTTGTACTTCCTTCGGAAGAAGACGTCCTGACGGTGGACCATCGTCCAGTCCGGGAGGTCCTTGGTGGCCCTGTGGAACTGGTTGTGGATGGCGGTGTAGGATGCTGCATCCAGAGAGTACTGCGGCGGAAGGGACAGACGCCACCCTATGGTGACATCCCCTCGCTTGGAGATGACCACGCCATCCCTGATGGCCATGATCGGGAAGATCTTCTCGAAATCCTTAGACGGTATCCTCATCTGCATGTCTTGGTTCCTCCATCAATGATTCCAGACCTTCGGGGAGCACCTTGACGTGCATCCTCATCTTGTTCTTGGTGAGCATCCTTGCGAATTCCCGCTCCGTGTACCTGTTCTGCAGTACCTGGATCAGCATGTAGTCGGCCACGAGTGCCGCCGCCAGGAAGGTGAGCGTGATGAAGCGTCCGAAGGTGTTGCCAAGTGCCAGGGATACCATCCCTGCGAATGCGCCAACCAGAACGAACACTATCATGAACCTTCCCTTGATCCCGAAGAACGACAGAGGCTCGTCCAGGGACTTCCAGCCCCTGAACCTGTTTGAGTTCCACGTCTTCATGCTAGATAATGATCCTGAAGAGGTTCAGCAATAGGACGACGAGGATCAGGCCGCCTCCATGCTTGAGGAAGGCTGCCGCCGAGTGCTGGTCTCCACCGGTGAACTTAGGATAGACGATGATCAGCTGGAACACTCCCACCAGTACGCAGATGATGGTGACGAAGAGGAAGATCTGCTCCGAGCTGCCTTTGAGATATGAGTTCCACTGCGAAAGTACGGATCCGATGTCCTTCACCTGGGCATGCATGAAGAACGATGTCATCAGCAGTGGAAAGATTGCCAGTTTTCTTTTGAGTTGTATTGATGTGTTTTCCATATACTTTGATTTGATGATTGCCTGCCACGCATCATCAGGAAGTATACAGTCTTTACTTGTGGGGTAGTACTACTGGATGTCGTATCCAGCATCCTGCAGCTCCTTGGCAAGGACACTGCGTCTTGATTCCGGGGTAGATGGATCGAGGTACTCTTCAAGTGCCGACATGGGTTCACTCTCGAACTCCTCCTCGGACACTTCCAGCGGAGCGAATCCGCTATCCTCGTCGCTCGGGTCATAGTCCTTAGGAGCGGGCCTCTCTCCTGCCTTGCTGACCTTGACGAAGGTTTCATTCCCCGTCTCTCCCTTCTCTCGGGATCTCTTCTGCATCCGCAGCTTCACCGCCGAATACAGGACTGACGTCACCAGAAGACCCAGTGCCGCCAGAATCAGAATTGAATCTTTGTTTACCATATTGCTTAAAATTTACCTTGCACTGCAAAGATATGAAATTATAATAATACTTAACAAGAATGATAATTAAAATTAACTTATTGGGCTGAATATGGTTTTCTCCGTTCCGTGTCTTAGCCGTTTCGTGACGCAAGTTAGAGCCATCTTGGAACCCCTGTCACGGCTCCCTTGAGAAAACGGGACACTCGCTTCTCTCGCATCAGTTTTCCCATTCCCGTGCATGTGTTTCAGATGTTTCTCTACTTGTTGCTGTCACAAAAGACAAGACCCTATGGAACAGAGAAACCCCCGGGTCCAGGCAGACAGGTGCTGCTTGCAGCAGGGTTCACTCGATAAGTCAAATCATTTAATTGTTACAGATATGACACACAATTACTACTTCTTCAGAACAGTAAAGGTTGGCGGCAGACAGAGACTCAGACCGCTTCCAGGACAGAAGGAACCGTCAGGAAGACACATCGACGAGGGCCTTAACGTACAGGCGGACTCAAGGATGAGAGAGGATTACCCTCTGGGAACAGTCTTCGGCAGCGAGAGTCTTGAGCTTCGTTCTCTTCACTCGACCACGTTCTACTCGGCAGGAGCCATCTACCCGATAGGACTGAACCTGGGTGACTACCACTCACAGTCACACATGCCTTCTGCAGGCATGAACGAGGCTTATGACAGCTACAAGGCAGACCTTGAGGACAAGGCAAGACCGGTACTCTCAGGAGAGTCGACACTCTTCACGGAGAGCGGCAATGCTGCGAATCCGGGAACGCTTCTCTCGCAGATCAAGGCTGACAGGAAGATGAACGCTCCGACAATCGAGGACGAGGGATTCCACATCGCAGACAAGGACTGGTACCTCCTTGTGAGGAACATCAAGTCAAAGGTCAACACGATGATGGTAGGACCGTCAGGTACAGGTAAGACAGAACTGGTACTGCTCGCCTGCAGGAAACTCGGGCTCGAGTGCAACGTGTACGACATGGGTTCGATGTACGATCCGGTATCGGGACTGCTCGGAGTACACAGACTCCAGAAGGGCGGCGAGTCGGTGTTCGACTACGCGAAGTTCACGCAGGACATCCAGAAGCCTGGAGTGATCCTCCTCGACGAGCTCTCAAGAGCACCGGTTACGACCAACAATATCCTCTTCCCATGTCTTGACTCACGAAGGATGCTTCCTGTGGAGATGGCAGGAGGAGACGAGCTTCGTTCGATTCCGGTACATCCCGACTGCGTGTTCGTGGCGACGGCCAACGTAGGTGCGGAGTACACAGGTACGATGAGTCTTGACAGGGCGCTCGTAGGAAGGTTCTTCCCATTAGAGCTTGATTATATGCCTCTGGAGTGCGAGGTGCAGGTTCTGACAAAGAGATGCGGTATCATGCCTGCAGATGCTGAGAATATCGCCAGTGTTGCCGGAACAGTACGATCGCTCTACGGCAAGCAGGAGATATCATGCACGATATCCACACGTGAGACACTTGCTGCTGCAAGGCTGGTGGCTGACGGATGGAGCTCGCTTGAGGCGATGGAACTGACCTTCCTTCCGCTGTTCGAGGGAACGAGGACAGAAGGGGAGAGAGGAATGGTTGCAAAAATCTTCATGACAAGATAACCCCTCTGACAGGATGATGATAACCCCGCCGCGGTTTCAATGGAAAACCCCGGTGGGGTTTTTCTTGCTAACGCCACCGGGGTTATATGTGTAAACGATTTAGGCCGATAAATTCGAAGTGAATTACTTGTATTTCTGCCCCCCCCGATTATATTTGTAATCTGGAACGAAATGGTGTAATTTTGCATCTATATATTGATAGATAAACGAACTTTTATGAAACGGATTCTGATTATGCTGCTGTGTGCAGTGAGCATGAGCGCTTGTTTGGGCACTCATTATTTCGAGCCGGAGGTTGTCGAGACTTCTGATCAGGAAGAGAGGATTTCGTATTTAGGAGATACATGCTGGTTTGAAGTTGAATATCAGCAGGTGATGACCAAGTTTCAACCTGGTATGGCATTCAAGCCATTCAAGTATGTTGTAGAGATAGAAGGTATTGAATCTGAGGAGCCGACTGTTGTAACGAATGATTCCGAACTTGCGGCATTGACAGGTGAACTCAAGGAAAAGTTTCCTGAGTTCTATAAAGAATGGTACAAAGAGAACGACGATTATCCAAAGTACTCAAGAGCAATTATTGCTTTTGCCATTCCTGCGAACCTGACACAAGCGGAGCGGAAGGTTGAAGTGAAGGTAAGCATAGCAGATGACTATCGTAGTGATACAGAGAACTGGGGAGAATGGGAAACAGTGTTCAGCGCAGTTCAGGAAGGATTCGACATCGAGACTTCCAAGGGAGGAAGAATTCTGATCGATTATGAATGTCTTGTCGGCGGCAAATATGGGGAATCTGTTGCTATGTTTATAGGAGAGGATCCTATTTTTATGGATAACGGCATCTGCAAGTTCGTTGAGTATGATATTGCAAGCCCTACCGGTAGAATTGGGATGGAGGTTTATGATGCTAAAGGTGATCTTAGAGATACAGGCAGCATAATGAATTTCAGTAATTCCTGCAGGGAATTCCCTTCTGTCTTCAGTAATGTTCTTCCTGACAGTCAGATTGTGGCTCAACTTCTTTGGGAGGTGAATTTTGAAAAGAACGGAAGGAGGACTTTCTATGTGCTGATTGTAAAGGGTGAAGGGCCACACGGCATCTTCGGGCCGACACAGGAAGTATATTTGTTCGAGGATCTTACAGCAGAATATAAGCCTGAAAATGATATTGATTATGCTGTCAAGAGACATCGCCTGGCTTATGTTACGGAAGGTGACATTCTGGTGGACCATCTGCTTCTCGACGGTTATAAGGTAATGTTCGGGGAGTATGAGGTCAGCAGTGTGATCTGTTTTGAAGAATGGATGCCGGAACATCTTATCGAGCCGGCAACCGTAAAACTGCAGGCCGGAAGAAAGTTGCAGGATGGTGCGAAGGTGTTCCTCAATCACGATATGACATACTCCATCGTTGAATCAGGCAATACGATCAGTTCCGGCACCTATGAAATGGGGATCTATGAAGTGGCACCAGCCGAGTGGTCCTGCTATTATTATCCGGGGCCCTGCAGCTTTATGGGATACCTGACATTGACAGACAGCAATGGGGCCAGGAATGGTTTTGGAATGCAGGTGGCTACGCATCAGGACTCCAGCAAAGATTACGGAACTCCTCAGGTATATCAGGGATTTGAAATTAACGAAGATGATATGTCATATTTATATGGCATCAGATATGGTTTGACTTATTGTGAATAAATGCCCTGTATATGCTTGTCAGTTGGGCTTTAGGAATGTATGAGGCATTCAGTATCTGGAGGATGCTTCTGATGTGATCGGTATTCTCAGGAATAATGTTAGGGTTCAGCGCATGGCAGAATTCTAAAAAGAAATAGGGTTTAATGATGTATCGTTATTTGACAGCCTTGCTCTGTTTATGTCTGACAATGGGTATAGCCTTAGGCCAGACTGCGGGAACTGCCGACACCAATCAGGCAGGACTTAATGTCAAGGTGACGGCGATAGGAAACGATCTGCCAGTTCAGATGGCGACCGTCTATATCGTACCCCAGGGGGATACGGTGGCGGTCGCCTTTGCATTTACGGATAAGAAGGGTTTGGCACAGCTGTTTCCTGTTCCGGCTGGTAGATACGCTCTGAATGTTCAAATGCTCGGATACAAGCCCCATAAGGAGGAGGTCTTGTTGGAAGCAAGGAAGATGCCAAGTTTCTCTGTAAGATTGGAAGAGGACATCAAGGAGCTGGAAGGAGCAGCCATAACGGCTATGGGTGACCTCGTCACCACGAAAGGAGATACGCTGATATACAATGCTACATCATTCCAGACGTCAAGCAACGCAAACCTGGGTGATCTGCTTAAGAAGATGCCCGGGATAGAGGTCGGGAAAGGCCAAGTCAAAGTAAACGGTGAACCTGTATCCACAATAACGATTGAAGGAAAGACCTTCTTTGCGGGCGATGTCTCAAAGGCTCTTGAAAACCTTCCCGCCTTCATCGTAAATCAAATACACGTCATTGATGAGGATGGCCGGGACAGAAGCGGTCTGTCAAAGAAGAGGAAAAAGATGGACGTGAGGCTGAAAGACGAATTTCGCAACGGATGGTTCGGACAGGCGTCAGCCAGTGGAGGCGCTTCCATAAAGGACAAGAATTCCGACCTGTTCGGAGATGGAAGCCGTGCGTTATATAGTGCGAAACTGTATGTGTCGTATTACGGAGACGATGACCAGGCCACATTACTTGGTGGAGGTAACAATATAAATATAAATCAGTTGGAACGCGCGGCCTCGGGATTGTCGAACACTGCAACGTTCGGAGTGAACTACAACACCTCCAGAATCCCGGAACAAGAGTTCAACAGTTCTTCTTCATACGACTTTAAAAGCAATAATGACAGAATGGTATCCAGCCGCACGTCATTTCTTGCCTCTGGAGAAAGTCTGACAACTTTCGGCCACCGGAACAACAATGATATAAACAATTCTCTTACTGCTCATCTTTCCATAGGAAATCCTCTTAACAAGCCCTCTGCTGAAGGCATTCAAACTACCCTGGACTTGAACTATGGCAATCGCAAGATAGGCAGGGAGGAGTCTTCCACAACAAATAATTCAACTGCAGATCTCAATAGCAGCCGGTCGCTGACGACAGGTATGTCTAATGACTTTGGAGCAGCAATTGGAATGAGAGGACGCTATTCCCTTGGCAAGGACGAGACCCATCGAATATCTTTCAAAGGAAATGTAACATACGATGGTGGTCGTGGAGAAAGTACAGAGTCTTCGACTGCATGGCTGAAGGGTGTCGCAGATCAGCGCTCGCTTATATTCAATGACAGGACTGATGCCGTAAAGCTTGACGGGACATTTTCATACGACATGCAGTTTGCCAAACACTGGGAGATTCGTACGCATGCAGGTGCAGGTTTCAATTTCATAAAAGAGACGAAAGACGCACTAAATGCGGCCGACTTAAGCCGAAATGAGTATTATTCAAAAAACTCAGGAGACAGTGAACTGAGTCTCGTTCAGAGCCTGGTTCTGCATTACGGAAGCAACGATGGAAGAAATAAGCTGGTCAACATTGAATTCGGAGGACGTATCTATGAAGACAAGATCAGTCACACCGCAGTACCGGATGCCCTCAGCAAGAGCATCGGTATATGGAGCATAGGTGCTGGCCCGATGGCCTCATTCACATTCAATGATGTGGGGAAAAAATCATTCACGATCTCCACGGTCGGCAACAGCGAGGTGCCGTCAGGTGCTCAGAACTTCAATACCGTACTTGATGTTTCCAATCCTGTCAGCATATCGGTCGGAAACATCTATCTGAAATCCGGTTACCGTCAGAATCTAGTGATGCAGGCAAGGATTCGCTCGGCGAAAATGAGAAATGCGGCTATCAACATCAGATTGAATGGTGCTATGTCATTCAATGAGAAGACTCTGGCGAGTTGGTATGACGATGCATCTGTAAGATACTCAATCCCGGTCAATGCCCACCGTCCTCATTACAATGCGGGACTGAATATCAATTATGTACAGCCGTTGAACAAATCCAAGAGTCTCAACCTGATTGTAACCCCAAGGATTACGGCCAACAGCAATTCGAACTACATTGCAAAAGAGACTCTTAAGGGCCTTGACACGGAGAGTTTTGATTATTCTGCAATGATGAGCTGGTTTTACGGAGACCGCAATGGCAACAGATTCTACAGCGGAAACAGCGGTTTTATGGAGAGCCGCAGTTTGAGGCTGGATTGGCAGTTAAAGGCAGAACTGAAATACGAGATTCGGGCTTATTCTATACGATGCGGAGGGTCTGTGGATAATGCAAGAACAAGATATGTCAGTTTGCATTCGACAAAGGTGAACAACTGGCGAGGCAATGCTTTTGCCGAATTGCTCTGGAAGGACAAGACAGGTTGGGAAATCGAAAGCCGCTTTGATTTCAATGGTTATCGAGGTTTCGAAGGGGACTTCAACAAACCTGAATATCTTTTGAATTTCCGAATCGCAAAAGAGATAAGATCCTTCAGCATCAGCCTGTCGGCCTATGATATCCTCGGAAGCAATAAGTCCTTCATTCACGTATCGTCTGCAGATTATATAGAGGATACATATTACAATAATATCGGGCGTTGCATTCTCCTTGGCCTGTCATACAACTTCGGAAAATGGGACATGAATGGCAAATCCAGAATGAAACAGCTGGAACAACAGAAAGACCTATAGAGTGATGAAAGAGAAGTGCGTACACTGTTATTGTTAGATAAAGGTGAATTTAGAACTCCCATGCGACTTTGAGGCCGAGGGATGTAAACCAACCTTCTACATACTTAGAATCATCTGATACCAGGCTTTCTTCTTCGTATGCTCCCTTTATGAATGCAGTTGCGGCTAAGGCTGTCTTGCCAAGATCAAATCTGCAACCGGCTCCGGCTTCTCCCAGAAGGCCACATGCCATACCAAGGTTAAATCCGGCTTTTACATCAAATGTCGGGGATATTTTCTTGTTCTCCCAGATTCCTTTGATATTGGCAAATACAGGAACATTAATGCCTTTGAATGTCTTTACCCCTCTCCAACCATCAAATAAGCCGATAGATACATAATTCTCGATATAGCTTTCATTCTTCACCCACGCCTGTTCAATGCCGATTCCACCTCCCACGAATACAGGACCGAATATTTTACCATGCGAAGTGCTGAGTGACAGCACACTACCTGTTTTACTCCCTACGAACGCTCCATATCCGCCTTCGACAAAACCCCTATACGATTTTGTCTGAGCCATTGAAGACACTGCAGTAATGCAGGCAATAGCTGCGATTAAGATTCGTTTAATTGTTTTCATACTTAAATTCTGATTTATGTTCGTAAAGTTATGGCTTTCAGTGAGCATATTCCATTACTTATATGGAAGGCATCGGGTCAGTCTGATTGACATCAGTTAGAATGTACTTCAACAAGACCTGCTTGAGATTGCGGCCTTTTGTATTGATTTCTTTGGTGAGATCTTCATATAGCAGAATCTGATAATCTGTGTTAACTGATGGACTTTTCAATGGGGAGATTACTGCGATGAATTCTCTTTTCTCGGATTTGTCAAAATCTACCTCCCACCTCATAACCTTGACAACATCGATTCCGTCCTCAAGATCAAAACTATCCGCATTCATCGGCTCTATACTCATCTTTCCGCTATCAATCTCAGTTACATCATCATATACCAGAATTCCTTTGCATATATCCATATACCACTCATCATTATGCTTCCGGAATGTAATCCATTGGCCGGGTCCGCCTGATGCCATCTTATCCGCAACCTTTTCTCTGATATTCTCTTCTTCGCCATTGCCTCCAGATATGATCAGTTTCCTCCTGACATTGTAACTGTCATTATAACGAAGGTACTCACCGTATTTACCTGGTGAATATTGGAGTACCGTTATCTTGCGTCCGATATTCCCGGCATACATTGTTACATATAGTTCCCTGTATCTTCTTCCGCTGTACTGCTCTGTCTTGATTACGAGACTGTTTCCTTCTTCGGGTACAGTTAAAGAGTACCATTCTCCGGCATAAGTGTCTGTAGGTATCAGAGGTATGCTCTTCAGATCTGGATCATCAGGGTTCCTTGTCTCTACCTTCGTTATCATCCATCCCTTATGACTGAAGGTGTAGATCGTCCTCTCCCCTCCTGAGTGTGGAAAGTCTGCACTATGGTCCATAACCATAATCCGTGAAGGAACATCTTGACCATACAGTTCATTACTTTCGATAGCCTTTGTTGTATCAGATAATTCGGCATACGGCAAATCAATACTCTGGTCAATATGCGCAACCTCAGTAGGTCCCTGATGACTGTCTGGCTCATTAGATGCAGCAGTCTTCCTTGCAGCCGAACATCCGCATAATGATAGTAATATGATTATAGGACAGACAAGTTGTTTCATGGTATATATTAGAATTAGCGACTATTCGTATCTCAGTGCTTCAAGAGTTATGGATATCTCTTTGTCATTCTCGTACCAAGTCAATGTCGCATGATTAAAGTCTGTAACCTTTCCGCTGTATATTACTCTTGAGTCATAATCTCCTTCATTCAGTACAAAGGACTTCTCATCTTCATTCAGATATGCCCTATATGTTTTATGATTTACAAGAGGGTCTGCTGCAATATCTCTCTCAGTAACCTCACATTCAGTCCTATCCTCAGTAAACTCAAGTATTATTCGAGTTGTCTCATAACCTCCGCCGTAAGTATGGCAAAGCCAATGTGACTCTTTCTCACACGAGCAGCATATGATCACTGATATAAGTATCAAGATTCGTTTAATCGTTTTCATACTTATTTAGTTAAATTCAAATTAGTTGTATAATTCTACCACCCTGCCTTTATATGTGCAGAACACTTCATTGTAATAATATATCATTCCACTGCATTTTCCATCATCGTCAATATTACATTCGATTCTGTATCCACGGTTGAATGCATTATCAATCTCTATTGCTATAGAAGAAGGCTTCTTGCGTGATGTTATCACCTTTGCCTGTTTGTCAATAGCGTTATCATTCCAATGATTGTTGCTGATGATTTTATCACCACTGCCCCAAATCATTGAACCGATATCTCCTTTGACTTCAACTCTTGTGGAATGCATTGTGCGATTGTTCTGCGTCTTGATATCAGTGGTTTCTTCCACAATCACTATGAATCTCCCGTCCTCAATATACTTAAGAGCGTCTGCTTGAGTGCTATTTTCTTGGGCGTACATACTGACACTTCCTATGATTGCCAGTATGAAAGTAATAATGCGTTTCATAGTCTTCAAATTAAATTATATGATGGCAATTCAATGGTCCATTGTATTATGGGAATCGTGACGCACAAATTCGAATTTACGATATAAACTTAATACCAAAGTCCAGGATCAGGGCACTGTTTGCGCCAATCCTTTAATGTGGACTTGCTTACCTTCTCAAACACAACCATATAAACAAATGGCACTCTCCCTTCAAGCGGCGGCAAGTCATCACTGGCAACACATACCATTACATTATCTGACAGGTAGACAAGTTTTCCATTCGGTGAAACAAATGAACATGCGGCAAGTGAAATTGAGTTGTCGCTTTCATTATAAGCAAACTCATGGTCCTCATACAGTCCCTCTCTCAATCCAAATTGAATCAATTGATCCTTTCCAAAGCCCTTGACTTCAAAACAGTCGCGGAGTGTTTGTGTATGGTTTGTCGGCAGATTATCCTTTAACTCCCACTCTCCGACGACATTCTTATTTACATCTAATTCATAGACAGCAACGCTTCTCCAACCATTGCCCACGACATACTTTTCTACATCTGACTTCGGGACTCCTGCTTTTACTGCTACCTCAAGGTATAGATAATCATCAGTAGATCTGTCGGTAAGATTGAAATACTCTGTATAAGATTCAGACTTTATCGAATTGCTTTCGAGTTTTTCAGCGCAGGATGCCAATATGAGCATTGTCAGCGACATCCCTACCATTTGGAGAATCCTTTTCATATGCATTGTTTTTAGTTATAACGAGAGTTATGTGGCAATACTTCCAATTCCATAGCTAAATTGCGATTTATCGGTGTAAAATTACAAAATAGGAGCGAGAAATGAAAGCCTATCTCGGCTTCACTCATTTGTATCCGCAAATGTAGATTCCTCTTCCGGACACATTCAAGAACCGCTTTCTGCTAATCCGTCAAAATCTCCACGCACGCTGTGGTAGTATTTTGGCGGATTTTCTTGTCTGTTGCCGTCATCGGCCCTGTGGGTGCTTCACAAATGAAGTTGAACCCGATAACGGATAACATTATGAATAGAATTCATCAGAAGATGTCCTTGGAGCAGAAGATACAGACGCTCAAGGAGGATTTCCTGGACAGAGACCAGACGACGTTCGTCAAGATCAGAAGAACCGGAAGACTGGGATGGGAGAGCTCGATCCCTGAAGGAACACCGTATTCCGACTACATGCTTTCACCTGCCTCGGATGAGGAGCTTATCAAGAACTCCTACCGCCTTGCAGAGGACATGATCAAGGTCATGGACACTCCTTTCAAGGTACGCGTGAGGATCTCTCCGGACGGATCCAGGACTGACGGCAAGACTGTGTGGGTAGCCACTGAGGTATTCGATGATACGGACCTTCCGATAGGTAACCGCATCGACACATTCCTAGGTCTGACCATCCATGAAGGATGCCACCTGCTCTATACTGACTTCTCGGCATGTCAGGGTCTGGCCAACAGGATAGTCCACTTCCTCGAGAACCTTCTGGAGGACGAAAGGATAGAGAGAGTCCTTGGCGAGCAGAAGCCCGGCCTTGCGAACTTCCTGAAGGCATCCAAGTACTATTACTTCGACAGGTACGTGCAGAAGATGTCACAGAAGGAAGACCAGCAGAAGCTGGACACCTTCCCAAGACTCTTGAACTGCATCATATCGCTGGTGAGATATCCAAAGATAGTCAATGAGGCTGACCTTGCCGAGTTTGCGGATACCCTCATGCAGGTGCGTCCTCTCCTCACACCTTATCCAGAGTCTACCGCCCAGTGTATCGAAGTGGCGGAGAAGATCTACGAGATCATCAAGGAGTATCTCAAGGACGAGGAAAAGCAGAAGCAGAAGGAGTCTGCATCCGGTCAGGGTGATCCGCAGGGAGACCAGCAGGATTCATCTGATGATAATGGTTCAAACTCTACTAGCTCTGGTTCTGGCAGCGGAATTGCTGGACAGACGTCAGGAAAGAAGATGACATCAAGGCAGATCGCCAAGAAGGTCGAGCAGGACATGAACGATGTCTTCGACTCGATAAAGGAGGCCCTTGAGAGCCTGACAGGAGATCCGGAGAAGTCCAACATCACATCTGACTCCCAGTCGGAGACAGTCAAGGCTGAAAGGAATCTGGTAGGAAAGATATGTGAGGGTAGAGCCGAGCGTGGCACGCAGAAGGGATGTGTCGTCATCAAGGAGAAGCCTTACAAGGACAGGTACATGGACTCGCTCTCACGAGTTCGCAAGTACATACCTGCAATCTCGAAGTCACTCAAATGCTCGTCTATGGAGTACAAGCTCATCCACAGAGGCATGCGCAGCGGAATGCTCGACACCGGCAAGATAGCCGAGGCGTTCCAGGGAGTCCCTACAGTCTACATGAGGGAAGGTCAGGTCAAGTCAGATAAGATAGCGGTCTGCATCCTCATAGATGAATCCGGCTCTATGTACGGAGAGGGTGAGACGGCTGCAAGAGATACGGCAGTCCTGCTGAATGAGGCTATCGGCACTCTTCGGAACGTTGACCTTTACATCTACGGACACAGCACCGACGGCGGTACAGCTCTCTACGTCTATAGAGAGAAGTCCTTCTGTCCGAAGTACGCCCTTGGAAGTACAGACTCCAGATGGGGTAACAACGACGGAACGGCTATCCGTGAGGCTGCAGCGAGAGTGAGGAAACACACTAAAGAGAATGTCCTCTTCTTCATGATTTCCGACGGAGCTCCGAACGAGTCGGTGGAGACCGTAAGACAGGCAGTGCTTGATGTCGAGAAGCAGGGTTTTGCCATAGTGGCTGTGAGCATCGAGCCTCAGTACGACCCTTCTCTGATGTATCACAGGAACGTCAACCTGACTGACATGTCAAGACTGGCAGTGGATCTTGGCAAGATGGTCAAGAAGGCCATTGCAGACAATACTAACCGTAAAATCCAATAATCATATGAATAGAAATACACAGACAAACGTTCAGCATTCGCTCTTCAGCGGAGACAACGAACTGATGAAGATTGACGTATATCTGGACGCAAAGTTCGGACAGAGATCAATGGAGGCCATTACACTCATGGCGGATATAGCCGAACTCAAGAAGATGCTTACTGAGGAAGTCGTGCACTTCGTCTTCGAGAAGACAGACGGAACCCGCAGGGATGCCTACGGAACCAGAGCCATAGATGTCATCAGGAAATATGATACAGGCTCTACGTCGCAGAAGCCGCAGAGAGCATTCAACGGAACCTTTCCTTATTTCGACATAGAGAAAGGGGAGTGGCGATGCTTCAAGGTAGACAGGTTCGTGATGATAGACAAGGATTATACACTCTAAAAGATTAACGATATGACAAGAAGTGATGAGATGATGCTGTCCGCAATCAGACTGAAGGTTGCGATGCAGATGAACGGCAGGGACGTGTCCGTAGCGGGAGACCGTGTGAAGGTTTCTCTCCATGGGGTGCCTGCCATGGTGGTGAGGTTCGACAGCGGTGACGTGAGAGTCAACGGAATGCTGCAGGTGTCCCGCAAGAGCGCCAAGGTGCTCAATGCGGTATTGAGAACCTATACTGACTGTACGGTGGCCTCGGTGGAAGGCTGCTGGGTGCTTGAGAGCAAGGACGGCCAGAGGATACCGATGACAGGTATCTTGGCGACGGTCCCTATGACACGCAAGGCGAAGGCCTGCAAGATGGATAAATATGTAAACTATTAAAAATCGATGATATGCCGAATTGGTGCTCCACAAGATATGCTTGTACTGGAGATCAGAATGAACTTCAAAGCTTATATGAAAGAATGAATAGACTGGCTCAGATGAAGGAACCACTTAAACCCAATGGGTTTGGCACGACTTGGCTCGGTAATCTGGTTGAAGATCTCGGGGTGGACTTCAATAAGGTTCAGTGCCGTGGCTCCTGGGATGGTCTAGAGCTGGATGGAGGTGTCTTGAGATTCTGGACAGAGACAGCCTGGTACAGATGTACGGAGGTGGAAGACCTGATAAAGGAGAAGTATCCGTCTATTGAGATATTCTTCCTCTGTGAAGAACCTGGAATGTGTATCTACGAGAAGAATAGTGACGTATACTTTGACGAAGAGTACATTGTCGACTATTCTGCAGGAGATAGATATTATCTGTCTGAGGCAGGGGCCTTGAATGAATTGTCAGAAATCTTTGGTATAGACTTCGCCGATATAGATGAAGCAATGATTCTTGTTTCAGAGCATAATGACAAGGAAGACAATGATGACGACCAGATATATGTACATAAGTTCGAACTGGTAGACTGAAAATAGTAAGATGCGAGAGTCGTTTTGTAAGATGGATTATAACAAAACGCCTCTCTGTGTCCTTCTGACAGGGTGTTCTGTAAGATTGATTTGAGCAGTTGTAAGATTCTGCTTATATTTGCCCTTGTAAAATTGCTACAGGATGAAGATAATAAACGATACTTTCAGCTGCGGAATAAGGACAGTTATAGCTAAACCGGAAGGAGTCTGCTCGCAGGCGATCGAGCTCAAGATCTTCGGTGACGAGATACTTGACGTCGTTTTCTATGGCGGATGCAACGGCAACCTCAAGGGCATTGCCGCACTCGCCAAGGGACAGAAGGTTTCCGATGTGAAGCAGAGACTCTCCGGTATCACCTGCGGAGGCAAGAACACCTCATGCCCGGATCAGTTTGCGCAGCTGCTAACAGTATTAGATAATAATTAAGAACTTCTTGGAGTACGACGTCCATATAGCATCAACGGTGCAAGAAGGGCAAGGTTCATGGCATGCATTACCTTGCCCTTTACTCATTCTCTATAGACCGTTCTTCAGGCTTACTTCACCTGGTTCTTGAAGTCAGGACATGGCTTGAAGGTAGGAACCTTGTGCTCAGGAATCACTACGGTTGTGTTCTTTGTGATGTTTCTACCGGTCTTTGCCTTTCTGGTCTTCACCTCGAATGTACCGAAGCCTCTAAGGTAAACGTTCTCACCCTTGGCCATTGAACCCTTGACTGTCGTCATGAATCCTTCTACTACAGCCATCACTGTGTTGGCATCGATGCCGGTGCTCTTTGACACCTCTTTCACTATCTCAATCTTTGTCATTGTCGTTATATTATTTATATCCTTTTATTTCGTGAGAATCAGATCATACTTGTATAGATATAGCGTGATCAGGAGAATAGCTCTTCGAGTGTTATAACCTGCTGGAATGCTCCGCTGTATTCGTTGTAAGTAAGTCCGTAAGTTGTAATAAGTGTACTGTGAACAGCATACTTTTTCGGTAGATCTTCATGGAGTTTATTCGCTCTGGAAGCAATCTTTTTATTGTACTCTCCATTCACGGTGAAATCCTCATGGTAGAATTTCATCTCGCACATATTGACTATATTGTCATTTCGATTGATAAGCAAATCAATCTGCATTCCAGCTTCATTTTCACTGCCTGGCACAATCCAGTTTGACTGTGATGTTATGACTCCTGAAATACCCAAAGCTTTCTTTATCTGGGACATATGTCGGATACAAAGATCTTCGAAGGCGATACCGCGCCAACTGACCACACTCTGCGACATCTGATTATTAGTCCAGAAATTAGTGTCAACGACATTCTTGCCAGATACATATCTTATATAAAATAGGCAGAACGGATCAATCAACCTGTAGTGGTCCTCTCTTGAAGATTTTCCAAAAGGAGTAAATCTTACAATGAAATCGCTAGATATTAATGCTTCAAGGAAATCACTGACATCTCCACTATCCACAAGATCAAGTTTAGATATTATCTCTTTTCTTGTAAATCCGCTATGGCGGGTTGCCAGCAACTTGATTATCTTCTTCATCACTTCGGGATTCTTAAATACCGAAGCAAAGAGACGGTCAAACTCATTGTGCAGTTTTGGCTTTTGGGAAAAGAACAGCTGATCTATATTCTGAGCGAGGCTGTTGTTCTTCGTCAGGTAACCCAGGTAGTAAGGAATGCCGCCAAGAACCATGTTACACTGTGCAATGTCATATCGCGACATCCTTATATCCTTGCTCTGCAAGAACTCTTCAGTCTCTTTAAGGGTGAATGGTGACAGCTTGATCTCGTATGTGGTCCTTCCATAGAGTCCGCCTGTATCATTGATAAGATTATCCAGAATCCAGGAATTGGCACTTCCGCACACAACGACCATAAGGTTGTCTCTGTGACATCCCCATGTGTTCCAGAAAGCCTCGAACGCTGTCAAAAAACCAGAGCGCGGTGTGTCCAACCAAGGGAGCTCATCAAGGAATACGACCTGCCTGCTTCCATCATCAATACTGCTCAAATGCTGCTCAAGCATGAAAAATGCGTCCAGCCATGATGTCGGTTGTTTGCTCTTCTTCATACCATGCAGCAGAAGAGAATGATAGAAATGCTTCAACTGGTCCTTGAGCAGGTTCTTCTTGCCTGAATCCTCATTGTTTGGAGAGAGTCCTGCATGTCGAAAGGTTATTCGACCTTTCAATGCCTCGTCAACCAAGAATGTTTTTCCTACTCTACGTCTTCCGTAAACAGCTACCATTTGTGCCTTGTCGCTGTTGTATAGGTCATTCAACTCTCGAATTTCTTGTTTTCTGCCGATTATATTTCCCATAAAATGCTGTTTATTTCCCTGCAAATATATAAATTATATTGATTGTAGGGAAATAAAATGAATATTTTCTTTGTCGAAAGTCAATTTGACCTCGCCCCATCAAGGGATTATGACTCTACATTATTTCAATAAATGTGTATAAATCTACGGCGAATATAAATATTTACCGTAGGTTTTTGCATAAATCTGTTGCACATAAAAATGTACCATTCTCCACCGGGACTGGCAGTGATGTGCCGCGAAGGTATGTAACGGCGTCCATCTCCCAATGCACCATGCTCATTCTTTCGCATCTGTCTTCAGCAAAATAGACACTCCGTCCGGAGCATCGATTTTCCCTCGACTGCCTTGTCCGTTTACCCCGTTCACCTTCTGTCTGCTTAACATCACAGCCTGGTCCCGATAGGGAAGGCCTGAGTGATGAACTGACGTTCAATCATTAATTCTATCAGATATGGAGAACAGCAAGCAGATCCAGCAGGACAATCTCTCGATCTATGAGAGAGTAAGAAGCGTTCCAGCCGAGGCGAAGAAGGCCATCGAGGCGGGACGACTAAAGGGTAAGAGTGACATCAACCCTATGTGGAGAATCAAGAAGCTCACAGAGGTCTTCGGACCGGTGGGATTCGGATGGTACACGGAGGTGGTCAAGACATGGACTGAGGTCGATGAGAACTCGGACGTAGCAGTCTTTGTCGATATCAACCTGTATGTGCAGAAAGACGGAGTATGGAGCAAGCCTATCTACGGTAACGGAGGTAACAAGCTCATATCCCATGAAAGGAAGTACGAAAACGGCGTTCCTACAATCGTACCATACCTTGACGATGACGCTTACAAGAAAGCCTATACAGATGCAATCAGCGTTGCAGCAAAGGCTCTTGGAGTAGGTGCGGATGTCTACTACGAGAAGGATATCACCAAGTACGACACTGCCCAGAGTCAGAACGAGCCGGTACAGGCTCAGGTGGCAGGTACACCCGTTCCAGAGGTCAAGCCTACACTCTCACCAAGCGTGAAGACCTGGAAGCAGGCGATCGCATTCACTGCCAGTCAGAAGGACTCGATCGAGAACCTCTCGGCAAGGCTCAAGGCCAAATACACTATCACAGATGAACATCTTGACCTTCTTCTCACCCTTTCAGGAAAGAAGGCAGCTAACACAAAGAGAGTACAGTCATGAGTTACAAGGTAATCAAAACTACGAGTCACGAGCAGTGGCTTGACGAAAGAAAAAAGGGTGTCGGCTCATCAGAGGCCGGCACCATCATGGGAGTGAATCATTTCGATACACCATACAAGCTATGGAGAAGAAAGACAGGAATAGACCTCCCTGTGGAACAGAACGAGGCCATGGAGATGGGACATCATCTCGAGCCTGCTGTGGCGACTCTCTTCGCCGCAAGGACAGGAGCAATCATCAAGAAGAGCTCCGAGGGAGACTGGCTGGCAGTTGATACCAAGAGGGAGTACCTCAGAGTATCTCCGGACAGACTCTATAACTACCCAGGAGAGAAGCCTACCAAGTCCAATCAGCATATCCTTGAGTGCAAGACCACATCGGTGGCTGTCGACAAGGATGACATCCCGGTCTACTGGTATTGTCAGCTTCAGTATCAGATGGGCGTGATGGGAGTCAAGAAGGGAGCAGTCGCATGGATTTCTTCTTATCCTCGTCTGAACTTCGACTATAAGGAGATCGACTTCAATCCAGACTTCTACAAAGCCATGATCGAGTCCATCGAGCAGTTCTGGCTTATCAATGTATGCGGCGGAATCCCACCTGAGGATATCGACGGCGAGGATTCGCTGCTGAGAAGCCCGCAGGCTACAGTTGGAGAGACACTCGAGGCTGACAGTGAGATGATGGAGAGATACGGTGCCATCAAGGAAATAGCATCGACCATCAAGCAGCTGGAGAGCACAAGGAGCTCCCTTGAGGATGAGATCAAGATAGCTCTCGGAACAGCCGAGTCACTGGTATCTCCGGAAGGGTCGGTCCTGGCTCAATGGAAGAACACCAAGGATACGCGTAAGTTCAACGCCAAGGCGTTCCAGGCAGCCGAGCCTACCATGTATAACCTCTATATGGAGACCGTTCCGGGATCGCGAAGATTCACAATCAGATAACTTACTAATACTTACAGATATGAACACTACAGCAATGATAGGTCAGATGGACCTTCTCGCCCTTATCGGCGCAGACATCAAGACAGTCGACGGACAGGAAAGCATAGTCATTCCTCTTCAGAAGAACCCTACCATCTTCAAGATGATGACCAAGACAGGTGCCCAGAAAGCCCTGCTGGACATCGTCATCAGGCAGACCACACAGCCTAAGTACGGCAATACGCACTTCATCAAGGCTAACGTGGGCAAGGCCAACAGGACTGCACTGAATCTGGACAGCAGCGAGCTGCCTAGGCTCAGTCCTATCCTCGGTAACCTGAAGCCTCTGGAGGCCAGGGAGGAGCCGACTACGGCCCTTTCCGATGATGACGATCTACCGGAGGGAGACTTCAAGGGATTCTAAGTTTCACAGGAGAGGGTCAAAGCCCTCTCCGTTAAATGAGATTACATTATGAACACGACATTACAGCAGACAGACTCATACAGAGAGGTCATGGCCTGGCTCAGAGGAGGGGACACCACTCCGGACGAGCAGATGGAAGGACAGTTCATCGACATAGTGGCCCAGCTGGTGGCCGAGAAGCTAGAGAAGAACGGGAGACGCTCACGCAGAAGACGCGAGGACCTGCCTCCGTCTCCGCTCAGCATCAAGTCCATCATGAAGGAGATCGGATGCTCTCCACAGATCATGAAGCCTGTACAGAAGCCTCAGGTGCAGACAGCAGCCAAGACAGAGGAAGTCGCTCAGCCTGCTGATGCGACGCCTCTGGACAGTGTCCTTCTGGCAAAGGCGCTTCAGCATATGGCTCTGATCGAGGGTCTGCAGCTGACGATGTCGCAGATCCAGACGATACTCTACATTGCCTACGGAGTGCGTCTGGCCAAGCACGGAGAGAGACTTACCGAGGAGCATCCTCAGATGTGGCAGTACGGACCGGTATTTCCTAGAGTATATGCCAAGCTCAAGAAAGATTCGTCGGACGGATTTGAGGAGTACGACACCCTTCTGTGCCAGCAGCCGGACAGGTTCAGGTACCTGTCCAACTGCTTCAGGAGGTTCGCTTGGACCAAGGCCTGCATACTGACATCCCCGCATATCTCCCAAGGGTCTCCATGGTCTCAGACACGAAAGAAGAATCCGGACAAGTGGGGAGTGCGGATAGAGGACGAGCTCATCCGTGAGTGGTTTCTACCGAGAGTTTAACATCATAATGAGAAAGAATTATGGAAGTAAAGATTGGAGACAGAATCAGGATCTACCACCTCAAGGGTGAAGATGGAAGGTACGACGGAGCCGAAGGCATAGTCGAGCATATAGACGGCATCGGGCAGCTCCACGGCACCTGGGGAGGTCTGGCGGTCATACCCGACGAGGATGACTTTCAGATCATCTGATTCCGGCAGAACCACCGGAGAGTGTGCAGCCTCGTCATCACGCGGGGCTGCATCTTGTAGTACGCCCAGCATGGGTATGTTCTAACGGGTGAAAGTCCCGAATGCGCCCTAATGACGGGAAGCATATAGCCAAAGGCAAGGGTGTCCATTGTGAGATGGAATCTGAAGGAAGCTGGCGGCAAAAGTCTGGCCTGACGGACAGAAATCGCATATAAGGCCTATATGTAGGGTAAGACTGCTACAGAAGTCAAAGCCCGATAGTCATTCGGAATACATGTGGGTAAATGCGGCAGGCATAAGGCGGAAAGAGCATGTTCTTATCTGGGGAGGTCTCGCAGACGAGCCAGGAGGCAAGTAGTAACAACGAACTGCGAGAAGTCAGCCGAAGCCATAGTACCCGAAAAAAAATCGGCACGTTCGGGGAAGGGCAGAACCTTATATAAACAAGTGCCGTGAATGACAACCCTATGACGGAAGAAACGCAGAAAACGAAAGGCTGCCTGCAAAGGGATAGGACGGAATCCGAAGACTATGCAGGAGTGCAGACCGTAATAGGCATATCACATGAATCACTTGTGGAAGTGAACTTAAGTAGTGAGATGCTGTTGGAAACGATAATGTCCCGTGGAAACATGAACGCGGCATATAAGCGCGTCATGTCCAACAAGGGCAGTGGCGGTGTCGATAATATGGGATTGGAGGAACTCCTCCCA
>JAFZFH010000108.1 GCA_017555965.1 Bacteroidales bacterium | reverse complement strand
TGCTCTACCTCTTGTTGAGTTGCTGATTTTCTCTTTTGTTTCATCGCTCAGCTCACGAAATTGTCTTTTCTTCTGTTCCATAGTTATAATCTGTTTCTATATAAATATCAGTAGGAACAGAAAAAATGTAAAGAGTAGTAGGAATATTCTTATTGCAAAACTATATCAGCACTCATACATCTAACTGCATACAGGCTTACCAAGCCTATCAGAATAGTAAATGAAATAAGGCGGATACGCAAAACGCCTTATACAACATCCCCATAAGGAGGGAGTTGCATAAAACACTAAAATTCAAAAGATAGAATATTCAACCTATTATGAAGGTGAATATTTCCTCCGGATCATTGGAGAAATGGAAAATGTTTGTACCTTTGCATCACAAGTCATAAGGGTTCTACAGACCCAATTAGATTAGACATCACCCCAATGATGTCTTTTCTTTTACCCATAACTTAGCAGAGGGGTGGCATACCGTAATACGTCGGAGACTATCCCAACAACCTCTTTCCAATAGTTCTATCACTGTAGAATATTAACCTTATGATTTGTAGAACTCATTGCACTGAGGTTAGGGTGACTGTCAAGATGGTTTGCCCTGTGCTTATCAAAGTGAGAGCGTACACACGTTTCCGCCTTGGTAGGATAGAGAAAGTCCGCAGTCATTACAGAAGATATTGGGGTATCTGATGTAAGGGCAAAGACTGAGCCGAAAGGCTGACTATCTCATCCCTCTGTTTTTTCTTTTAACCATTTCACAAACTCCGCACACTTGCGGAAATCCTCCATGAAGGTTCGATAATCTGTAATACCACCGCACCAAGGCCTGATCAATCGATCAGGCCTTTTTCTTTTATATCTGCTGGTCACTGTCTGGTGATCTGGGCTCAATGAAATTATGACTTCATTCCACGGCCACAAAAACAGCCCTTTTTATGGCCGAAATACTATTCGGACATACGTTGGCCACGAAAAGTGCCTGTTTTGTGGCCATATATAGCACAAAGCAGACAGAGCAGCCTTTGGGCTGAGCTGCGGCGTCCGCTTATATGTACGCACAGCAGCTGGCGGATACAGCCAGGCCAGCTTCTCAACCAACTTTTGCATTTGATCCGTGAACTGGGGAATATACAAAAATCCCTGATGTGGCTCGCTTCGCAGAAGCATGGTTATATGCTTCGCTCGCGCACATCAGGGATTTTTCGTATCTGCCAGATTCTCCTGACAGGTTTTTCTGAATAGGATTAAACGAGTGCCTCTCCAGTCATGGCAGCAGGCTGCTCGATACCCATGAGCTTAAGGATTGTCGGAGCAACGTCAGCGAGCTTACCGTCCTTAACCTCCTTAACCTCGTCTCCAGCATTTACAACGATGAAAGGAACATCGTTCAATGAGTGAGCTGTGTTAGGTGTGCCGTCTTCGTTGACTGCGAAGTCAGCGTTTCCGTGGTCAGCAGTGATAAGAACTACATAGCCCTGAGCCTTTGCGGCCTCTACAACCTTCTCAACGCATGAGTCTACTGCTGTCACAGCCTTGCGGATAGCCTCGTAGATACCTGTGTGACCGATCATGTCACCGTTTGCGAAGTTGAGGATGATAAGGTCGTTCTTTCCTGTGTTGATAGCCTCTACGAGCTTCTCAGTCACCTCTGGTGCGCTCATCTCTGGCTGAAGGTCATATGTGGCAACCTTTGGAGAGTTTACAAGGATACGGTCCTCGTTGTCGAAGAGTGCTTCGGCACCACCGTTGAAGAAGAATGTGACGTGAGCGTACTTCTCTGTCTCGGCAATGCGGAGCTGGTTCTTACCGGCCTTTGATACAACCTCACCAAGAGTCTCCTGAACGTTCTCCTTGTCGAAGAGGATGTGAACGCCTGTGAATGATGCATCGTATGGAGTAAGGCAGCAGAAGTAGAGCGGAAGAGTCTTCATGCCGAACTCAGGCATATCCTGCTGTGTGAGGACTGCTGTGAGCTCACGTGCACGGTCGTTACGGAAGTTGAAGAAGATCACTGCGTCGCCTTCCTGAATCTTTGTAAGAGGTGCGCCGGCCTCGTCAGTGAGAACGATAGGCTTGATGAACTCGTCGGTCACACCCTCGTCGTATGAAGCCTGGATGGCCTCGGCTGCAGAAGTTGCGTAGTTGCCCTTTGCATCAACGAGCATGTCATATGCCTCCTTTACGCGCTCCCATCTCTTGTCACGGTCCATAGCGTAGAAGCGGCCGCATACTGTAGCAACCTTTCCTGTTGACTGAGCCATTGCAGCCTCAAGGCCTTCAACGAAGCCCTTTCCGCTCTTAGGGTCAGTGTCGCGACCATCCATGAAACAGTGTACATAAACATCCTCGAGACCGTACTCCTTAGCTACATTGAGGAACTCGTATACATGCTCGAGTGAGCTGTGTACACCAC
>JAFZFH010000107.1 GCA_017555965.1 Bacteroidales bacterium | reverse complement strand
ATGCATTTTGCACAGGTGGAGCTGATTCCTTCTCCGAAGGAACTCGTTAGCAGGCTTGCTGACTTCCGTCCGGATGTGGTGTTGCTCGACATGAATTTCCATACTGACATCAACACCGGCAACGAGGGACTCTTCTGGCTCTCCGAGATCAAGAAGCGTTGCGAGGATGTCGAAGTCGTGCTATTTACAGCTTATGCTGATATACAATTGGCAGTCGAAGGTATGAAGCGCGGTGCATTTGATTTCATAGTCAAGCCGTGGGATAATGAGAAACTCATAGATGTTCTGAAGGGGGCCTATGCCAACCGCAGCAAGGAGGCTCGTGAGGCTTCTGCTGTTCCTGCTTCTTCCATCAAGATGCATTGGGGCAAGGGCGCACAGATGACAGCGATCTATAAGACTGTCGAGAAGATTTCCATGACAGATGCCTCGGTACTCATCACAGGTGAGAACGGAACAGGTAAGGATGTACTGGCCGGTGAGATTCATCGCAGGTCAGACAGGGCATTGAAGCCTATGGTATGCGTTGATGCTGGAGCCTTGACCGAGACTCTTTTTGAGAGCGAGCTGTTCGGCCACGTCAAGGGTGCGTTCACTGATGCTTATGCGGATCATGTCGGTAAGTTCGAGCAGGCAAATGGCGGTACGCTTTTCCTTGATGAGATTGGAAATATTCCTCTACATCTTCAGGCAAAGCTTCTCAGGGCCATCCAGAACAAGACAATCACAAGAGTTGGAGACACAAAGGCCATCCCTGTTGACATCAGGCTTATCTGTGCGACCAACAAGAATCTGGAGCAGATGGTGAAGGACGGCGAGTTCCGTGAGGACCTTTACTATAGAATCAATACGATGCACCTTCATCTGCCGTCCCTTCGTGAGAGGACGGATGAGATCGTTCCGCTGGCGGAGATGTTTATTGAGAAGTATGCTGAGAAATATCGCCGTCAGGTTTCTGGACTCACTCCTGAAGCGGAGGAGCTTCTGAAAGGTCAGTACTGGAGCGGCAATATCCGTGAACTGCAGAACTGCATCGAGAAGGCTGTCATCCTTTCTGACGGAAACATCTTGGGGATCAATGATCTTGAACTCCAGCAGAACAAGGCGGCAGAATCTGTGGCAGTTTCTGCTGTCGATACACTGGAAGAGACAGAGGAGAAGGCCATCAGAGCAGCTATGGCAAGATTCGGAGGCAATCTTTCGATGGTTGCCAAATCTCTTAACATCAGCAGACCTACTTTATACGCCAAACTGAAGAAGTACAATATCTGATGACTATAACTACTGTCATATTGATTGTTCTGGCAGCGATAGTGATATCGTCTGCCATTACTTCTATATTGACTTCTCGCAGGATGAGGGCAAAGGTGGCGTATATGCTGGATGCTCTTGAAGATAAGGAATTGAACTTCAGATTCGATGAGAGACGCTGGAGAGGACGTAAGTTCAACAGGACTCTGAACCGTCTTCGTAATATCTTCGATAAGGAGCGTCACGAGATCATCGAGCAGGAGAAGTACTTCGGTCTTATGCTTGATCACGTCAAGACAGGCATTTCGGTAATCGAGAAGGACGGCCGTGTGGCTTATTGCAACAACACTGCTCTTCATCTGCTTGGCATCGCCACTTTCGGTCATATAAGACAGCTCCGTGCAGTGAGTGACTCGCTGTATGACTCGTTCCAGACCATTGCAGACGGTAATGAGGAAAGGGCAAGCTAT
>JAFZFH010000004.1 GCA_017555965.1 Bacteroidales bacterium | reverse complement strand
AGCCTTGTAGTAAAGCTGAGGAGCGCCAGCAGCCCAACCGTCGTTACCTACCTTCTCACCACCCTGCAGAGCTACGAGGTCATCAAACTCGTACTGACCCATGGTGAAAGCGATAGTCTTGTTACCACCGTTAGTAACATCACGGTAATAAGGCTGACCAGTAATCATGTTTACATAGTCAGTCACAGAAGGGTCGTCCTGTGTGTATGACCATGTACCCTCGTGTACGTTCTCCACCGATGTGAACTCGCCGCCAGCGACAAGAGCCTCTACATCTGCAAGAGACTTAGGAGCTGTTGCAAGAGGAGCTCCGTACCAAATCTTTTTAAGTCCGATAAATGGCTTCATATCTTTAACCTTTTAACAATTTAATACTTGAAATAACAATCTGACGTTTACATAATGACACTTCATGCTTTCGTCTCGATTAACGCCGTTAAGCGACTCTATGGTAAATAGATACGCGTCTGAATCATGTTCGCCCGCCACACCGTCCAACAGCCTTTGGGCTGTTCTTTCAAGGGCCTGCAGCCTACTCAAGTCCGCTACCCCTTCACAGTAATCTGGCACGCAAAAATTAACTTCTACGAAGCACTTTTTCCAGTAAGTCTGAGAGCTCTGGTCTTTGGGGATGATGACAATTCTCTCTTTGGAAACCTCACCGTCTGGGATGTTTCCCTTCCTGTATATCGGCATCTTAAACGAAGCACATACCCCGTAAAGAATGTCTACTATGTCAGATGTTGTTATCATTCAAATTCCTCCTTAAGCCTCTTTTCGGCGAACAGGGCCGCGCCACTAAGGACGTCATACCCCTTCTGCTCGACATTGGACGCGTATTCCGCATCATTATATAACAATAAACCGTCTGGCTCTACTTTGTGTTTGTTGGAGCTTCTGAGCTTGTATGTCCTGTTCTGGTAAGTCCCGTGCTCTACCGCATATTCTTCAGCCTCTCGACCCACCGAGTCCACTACCCTATCGATTTCATCTTCCAGCTCTCGCATGAAAGACTCGAGTCCTGTAATGTCACCCGTTACGTCCATAGCTCAGAATAGCTTAGGTAGTTCGTAGTCTTGACCATACCGACAACGCCCTGTGCTCTGGTGCTTCCGTCTGCATTGACACACTTTATCTCGTCACCTTCAGTCACCCCGTAGCCCTTTTCTAAGACGACGTGATAGCGCGATTTATAAAGCTGTCCGTTATCTGAACGCAACTCCTGTGTAGAATCATCATCGCATCTGCATCTACCTATTTCCACCCATTTCTCAGTAGGAGAAAGAGGCTTTCCGAAGCTGTCGTTCTTTATCTGTCCGACCTGCTTCTTATACAAGGTATGAGGAGCGTAAATCATTACCACATTTCAGTTTTATCAGTTATTACAGACATGCCAGAAGCGGCAAGGACATCTTCGTTGACCTCAACGCCCCACTTCTTGCACAAGTAGAGATAGTAGCTTCCGAGATTAGTGAAATCCCATGACATCGAGAAGCCGCCTTCATTGACATTCGACAAACGAGGAGCAAGGATTAGCCCTTCTATTGTCTGAGCTAATGCCTTACCCACTGGCTGAGCAATACCGAACGAATACTCCTCGTCAAGCGACATCTGGAGCAATCCTGCCATATCTGTCAAGACCGCCTCAGTTACGTTAAACGCCTGCAAAATCTGTGATACATATTCGCGTATTGTCATATCCCTTTCGTTTGTTAATTGTCTTTGTTAGCGCTCTTTTTCTTTGCTACTGGCTTTACTACAGCCTCCTCGACAGGTTCAGCCTTCTTTGCTGGCACCTCAGCTGACTCTACAAGTCCGAGCGAGATGAGGTATTCAGCGCGAGCATCGTCAAATGTGATTGTTTCTCCGACAAGGTAGACCTTGTTGAAGTCCGCCTTGTCGTGAAACTTATTCGTAACCTTAACCTTCATGATTACGCCTGTACCTCCTTAGAGTCCATAGTATAGATTCTATCAACGTT
>JAFZFH010000018.1 GCA_017555965.1 Bacteroidales bacterium | reverse complement strand
TGTACTCGAGCGAGAAGAGATTAGGGAGTACATGGATATGTATGGAGCTCCTTTTGAAGCTCACCTTCCGGTTCTGACTGAAGGTAAACCATCAAAGTGCCTTGATTGTGAATTCGAGTATCTGAAGGATGTCATATATGGCGAGCCATCAGAGGCGGTCGACCAGGATAAGGTCGTGTTAGGTGGCTGCTGCATAGATGAATATTCACACAACTGGGAATGTCCGCAGTGTCATGCCAGATACAGAGACGAGAGTCTCTGGTAGAGTTGTCTTATAAAAATTGAATCCCGGAATAGTTGCTGTAAATCCAGTTCCTATTTCGGGATTAATTCGTATATGGTTTATGTACTTTAGACTGTAATGCTCTCCATGATGTGGCATATGTATAGGATTCCATGGAATGTATAGTTGTCCTCTTCCCATTCTTTCTTGATGTCATTCTTAAGCCATTTGTTCGTTTTCCAAAGTGCGATGAAATTACAATCCATATCCTGAGAGTCATATGTGAACTCTCTGGTTGCTTTATTGATTACGTCGTCGTAGTCCACATCGATATTCTCATCTGTACCTGTCGTGTAAAGGGCTATAGATATCATGCTGACTCTTATGATTGGAGTGCCGCTGTAGAATGCCTTATTCTTACCTCTTACCTCATTTATCAGTCCCTTTATCTGGCTGCATGCATCCTGATAGAGTTCTATGTTCGCCTTGTAGAATCCATTGGACAAAGGCAGTTTCTGCCATGAACTTTTCAGCTCCACAAACAGTCTGTATTCTTTCTCTTGTCCGGTATTACAGTAACAGAAGTAATCTGCTCTAGCCTGATGGTTTGATGCTCCTATCTTTCTGGTGGATGGATATTCCATCACCATCGCATCTGTATGCTTATGGAAGGCTGGTGCAAGGATGGAGTTCATCTGTCTTTCTCCATAAAGGAATGTCGTATATCCGGCATTCTGAATGAATCGAACTGCATTCGCGGAGGCATCACTAATGATGTCCTCAAGCAGGTCTGACACTATCATCTTATATGGGAAGCGTCCCTTTCTCCAAATCCTTACGTCCTGTCTCATGTGGTTTTACTCTTGGAGAGGCAAATATAGCAATTCTATGTGAGTCTTGGATATATAATCTCCATCGGGATGCCTGTGATGTGTCGCGAAGGTATGTAACGAGGTCAATCTGCCAATGCACCATGCTCAACTGTTCGCATATGTCTTCAGCAAAATAGACACTCCATCCGGAGCATCGATTTTCCCTTGACTGCCTTGTCTGTTTTCCTCGTCCACCTTCTGTCTGCTCAACATCACCGCCAGTCCCGAAGAAGGACTGCATACAGGTGATGAACTGAAGTTCAATCACTAATCCAAAAAGATATGGAGAACAGCAAACAGGTCCTACAGGACAACGGTAATCTCTCGATCTATGAGAGAGTCAGGGGAGTGCCGGCAGAGGCAAAGAAAGCCATCGAGGCAGGAAGGCTCAAGGGCAAGAGTGACATCAACCCTATGTGGAGAATCAAGAAGCTGACTGAGGTCTTCGGCCCGGTGGGATTCGGATGGTACACAGAAGTAGTCAAGTCATGGACAGAAGTTGATGAGAACTCTGACGTGGCGGTATTCGTAGATATCAATCTCTATGTCCAGAAGGACGGACAGTGGAGCAAGCCTATCTACGGAAACGGAGGAAACAAGCTCATATCGCATGAAAGGAAATACGAGAACGGTGTTCCGGTAGTAGTACCGTACCTAGACGATGACGCTTACAAGAAAGCCTATACAGATGCTATCAGCGTTGCGGCAAAGGCCCTTGGAGTCGGAGCGGATGTCTACTTCGAGAAGGATGTCACCAAGTACGATGTGGCTCAGAGCCAGCCAGTGGCAGCAGCAGCTGAGACTCAGGTGGAAGCTCCTAAGCCTACGCTTTCTCCGAGCATGAAGACCTGGAAACAGGCTATTGCCTTCACCGCATCACAGAAGGATTCAGTTGAGAACCTGTCGGCAAGACTGAAGGCGAAATACACTATCTCAGAGGAGCATCTTGACCTGCTTCTCACCCTTTCAGGTAAGAAACAATCTAACAGAATACAGTCATGAGTTACAAGGTAATCAGGACGACGAGTCACGAGGACTGGCTCGATCAGAGAAAGAAGGGTGTCGGCTCATCGGAAGCCGGCACCATCATGGGAGTGAACCACTTCGACACTCCTTACAAACTCTGGAGAAGAAAGACCGGAATCGACCTTCCTATTGAGCAGAATGAAGCGATGGAACTAGGCCATCATCTCGAACCGGCTGTAGCATCGCTCTTCGCTGCAAGGACAGGGGCCATCATCAAGAAGACCTCAGAGGGTGACTGGCTTGCTGTGGATACAAAGAGAGAATACCTGAGGGTCTCTCCTGACCGCCTGTATCACTATCCAGGCGAGAAGCAGACCAAGTCAAACCAGCATATCCTTGAGTGCAAGACAACGTCAGTGGCTGTCGATAAGGATGACATACCGGTCTACTGGTACTGTCAGCTCCAGTATCAGATGGGAGTTATGGGAGTCAAGAAAGGAGCTGTAGCATGGATATCGTCATTTCCAAGGCTCCACTTCGACTACAAGGAGATTGACTTCAATCCGGACTTCTATAAGGCCATGATAGAGGCTATCGAGCAGTTCTGGCTGATCAATGTCTGCGGAGGCATACCACCTGAGGATATCGACGGAGAGGACTCGCTGCTGAGAAGCCCTCAGGCTACAGCTGGAGAGACACTCGAGGCTGACAAGGAGATGATGGAGAGATACGGCGCCATCAAGGAACTGGCATCTACCATCAAGAAGCTTGAGAGCACCCGAGACACGCTCGAAGATGAGATCAAGATAGCCCTGGGAACAGCTGAGTCATTGGTATCTCCAGAGGGAACAGTCCTGGCCCAGTGGAAGAATACCAAGGATACGCGTAAGTTCAACGCCAAGGCATTCCAGGCTGCTGAACCGACGATGTATAATCTCTACATGGAAACCGTTCCTGGATCCAGACGATTCACTATCAGATAATCCATAAACCTATAAAATCATGAATACTACACCAATGATAGGTCAGATCGACCTTCTCGCCCTTATAGGTGCGACCATCAAGACAGTGGACTCACAGGAATCCATAGTCATTCCGCTTCAGAAGAACCCCACCATCTTCAAGATGCACTGCAAGTCAGGAGCCGTGAAAGCCCTGCTTGATATCGTCATCCGTCAGACGACTCAGCCAAAGTACGGAAACACCCATTTCATCAAGGCCAATGTCGGCAAGACCAACAGGAGCATATTCAATCTCGACAGCAGCGAGCTGCCCCGACTGAGTCCGATCCTTGGTAATCTCAAGCCGCTTGAGAGCCGGGATGAGCCTGCATCGTCTCTAGCGGACGATGATGACCTTCCTGAGGGTGACTTCAAGGGATTCTAAGTTTCACAGGAGAGGGTGAGAACCCTCTCCATTAAATGAGATATCACTATGAATACGACATTGCAGCAGACAGACTCATACCGAGAGGTGATGGCATGGCTCAGAGGAGGTGATACGACTCCGGACGAGCAGATGGAGGGACGCTTCATTGACATCGTGGCGCAACTGGTTGCCGAGAAGTTGGAGAACTCCGGCAGGAGACCTCGCAGAAACCGGGCAGACCTTCCTCCGTCACCCTTGAGCATAAAGGCTATCATGCGCGAAATAGGTGCTCAGAATGAATATCCGGAACCAATAGGACAGACTGTTCTGGTATCGGATGATGAGTCTGCATCCTGTGAACCGGAGACTGCTTCCAGAGGTTCTCTGGACAGCGTACACCTTGGTAAGGCCTTACGTCATATGGCGCTGATAGAGGGTCTGCAGCTGACTATGTCGCAGATCCAGACAATCCTCTATATAGCTTATGGAGTATGGTTGGCACTGCATGACGAGAGGCTCATCGAAGAACATCCCCAGATGTGGCAGTATGGACCGGTGTTCCCACGGGTGTATGCAAAGCTCAAGAAGGATTCATCTGACGGTTATGACGAGTATGATTCACTAAGATGCAATCATCCTGACAAGTTCCGATTCCTGTCAAACTGCTTCAGACGTTATGCATGGACGAAGGCCTGTATCCTGACATCTCCGCATATCTCCCAAGGGTCTCCTTGGTCGCAGACGCGAAAGGACAATCCTGACAAGTGGGGAGTACGGATAGAGGACGACCTTATCCGTGAGTGGTTTCTACCAAGAGTTTAACATTATAATCCGAATGAATTATGGAAGTAAAGATTGGAGACAGAATAAGGATCTACCACCTCAAGGGTGAAGACGGAAGGTACGACGGAGCCGAAGGCATAGTCGAGCATATAGACGGCATCGGGCAGCTCCACGGCACCTGGGGAGGTCTGGCTGTCATACCCGACGAGGATGACTTTCAGATCATCTGAGTCCGGCAGTATCTCCGGAGAGTGTGCAGCCTCGTCATCACGCGGGGCTGCATCTTGTACACGATGATAGCCATCGCTGCCACCCATTTCAGGTTGATAGAATCTATGTTTTCCAGTATGTGACTTCTTCTTCGGCAGCTCCAGGGGTTCAGGTTGGTCAACTCCTAGTATGACCCGACAGGGAAGAGGGCAGTCTGCTCCGGTTCTTCTGCATCAGGCGTGCATCTTGACTCTGGAATCACATTGCCGTAAGCCGGAAGGCTGTAGAAGGATTCGTGATTGACAGGTCGGTTTCCCTTATTTCCGGACGCAAAGGTACTTTCCTTCTGACTTCATGTTAAAGGACTCATCGGCTCATGTGTGAGCCTCGATCCGGTGGTCCCGAATGAAAATCTCCACGCCCTGCGGGGTAGTATTTTCCTTGCGGTCTCCTTGAGCCTTTGTCCTCAGGTACTCTTGGAGCATCCGTAAATTAAGTTGAACCAACCTAACATCAATCAAAATGAATCCTAACAACTACATCCAGAT
>JAFZFH010000106.1 GCA_017555965.1 Bacteroidales bacterium | reverse complement strand
TCGAGTGCAGACTGTGCGTCTGTAAATACCTTTTCATCGCTGTTTATTACAGCACATACTATGTTGTTTTGTTCAACTGTTTGGATGGTCATTTGTCTTACCTCATCAAATTCTTATTTATCGGTGAGTTTATTATATCACAAACAAACCTTCAATTCAACCTCATTGATGTAAACAATCGTGAATAATCAAATAATCCTTCTACATAGCCAAATGCTTATCAGCCAAGCGTTTGGCTTTTTTTATTGCAGAAAGGATGATAACAGATGAATGCAATTATCTCAAAGGGCGACCGAACTGCGCACGTTCAACTTCCCGTTGGGCGAAAACAGTTGTCCGGAGCTCTCTCGTATTTAGGAGCGAATCACACCGCCGATTACGACCTCAAATATAATGAGGAAAACAAAGACGGACTCAAGGTATCGTTGGAATGCTTCGGAGTTGTCGAAAACGCAATTGCCAAGGCACTTCCCGTAGGACTTCGTTTTAACACCCTCAACGATGCACTCACCTTGATGGATAACCTTCCCTATCAAAACAGGCGTGAGGTAGAAAACACGATCAAGGTTGACGGTCTCGAATCCTTCGAACAGTTTAACAAAATGCTCGTGGATGCCTACCCTCAATCAGTCACCACAAAATACTACTGTCCGCTGACCATTCAGGTACACAGCAGAGATTCTTATGGTGACATCGATGAAGATGGCTATGAGGAAGATGCAGAGTTTGCAGCTCGTCACGAAGATCTGATTCGTCAGAAGATGTTGGAGTATAACGCCAGTGATGAAGTCAACATGGCAGAATACTTCCACGGCAATAACGGTGTTTCTGAAAAGCTACGTTCTGCCGAATGGGATTTTGAACGAAGAAACGGCGAGCTCTACGGATGTATCACCGTTCTGACCGCAGGCCCCCTCACAGAGGATGAGGAACAGGATCTCAAGGACTGGATCTCCGGACAGAACTCGGACGGTCTCGGCGAGGGCTTCGAACAGCAAGAAATCTACTTTGATGGCACACGTTACGGTGGCTTCATGTACGTGAGCCTTTGGAATTACGGTGACGATTATTATATCGACAACGAAACCGAGTTCGAGGATCGCCTCGCAAATCAAGGCATGACGATGGGTGGGATGTAATGGCTCTTCAATTTTCCCACGTTCGTGTGTCCACACCCGATGGCAACGAAGCTGAATTCCTCGTCAGCGGTATTCCGAGAGAGTTTGATGACTTTGAATACTACACGGCATTCGAAGATTTCCTCGACAGCATTGAGGAAGACACCGAGATCACTGTTCACGCAGATGCGTATCTGTACGGCGAAGGTGAAACATTCAAGGCATCAATCGAGGAAGTTGCATACTTCCATCTCCGAATGCAACAGGACGAGAACTTCCTCTCCGGTCATTGCGACCACATCGAATCTGTTAACTTCACCTGCAACTACTCTCCCGATGAACTCTTCGGGATTGATTGGGGGTGAGCATGACAGAAATGTATTATGACATGCTCCTCGGTCATATCGGACTCTATGACGAGGGCAAACAACTTCACAGTATGAAAGAAGTGGCTGACTTCATTCACACACACGACTGCGGATATATCGCAGAAGCAGACGGCACTCCGCTTTTGGAGTTTGAAAATGGAGAGATCGATGAATGCACCGATATGCGATTCAGAGATGAGCTCATGGCAGAACTCCGCAAAGGCGAAGGCTTTGAAGACCGTTACCGTTGGTAAAGAAAGAGGTGAACCAATGAACTATTTTGATAAGAACGGCAACCAGATCAAGGCAGGTATGGATATCCGCATGGCAGACG
>JAFZFH010000017.1 GCA_017555965.1 Bacteroidales bacterium | reverse complement strand
GCGGCCTCGCTTCGTTAATTGCGTAAATCGAGAAAATCGCAATTAACGGACCGCACCGATCGCGTTAAGGAAATCGAACTTCACGTTTATGTCGTCGAACCTGATCGTTCCCCGGTAGCACATGCTGCGGAACCTTTCCAGCCAAGCGGACGTATCGAAGCATTGCTCGTCCTCTTGTAGACCGTCTAGCGTGCCGTATTTCATCAGGATCTTCGACGAGAACTGACTCTTTATGTCGACATGTTCGGAGCTCTTCCTAACCCACATCCGCGAACCGTAGCGGTAGATCGTGAAATACTGACGGACCATCCTTATGGACATGTACGGGATCGCTCCCTTCGGCACATGCTCGACGAAAGCTCCCTGATCTAAGAATCCCATGTTCCGATTGACCTCGTTCCCGAGGAACTCGTCGACGGTCATCTTCTTCGACTTCTTACTCTCCTTGTACGGTTCGAGCAGTTCCCACACGACGCCGGGTCCGGCACGATGGATACCGGGCCCGAGAAGACCGTCTATATGAAAATACGAGAGAATGGGGTTATTCCAATTGAAAGGATTTGCGAACATGATCATCCTTACTTCCTTAAGTCCTTTCTCCGTCCTCGATCTGACGGTATCGTGCTCTATCGTCTTTATGATCGTCCTGATCGCGTCGCCTTCACTGTCTATTCCTTGAAGCTTCTTATACGCCAGCGGAATGAACTCATCCAACCAGACCCAGTTCAGCGTATCCGGGAATACTTCTTGTTTGATCTTGTTGACCTCGCTCAAGCAGCGGAAATATCCTTTCTCCTGATCCTGATAATATAACGTGAAGCCGTCCTTCTCGTTCCCGTCGATCCGGAGATCTCCGGCAGAATATACCGGGAGGTCCTTCTTGTCCTCCATTAGAAGCGGTTTCACCCAATCGGCGACGGCCATTCTCATATCAGGCACTTGTCTATACAGACACATGAATTGCCCTTCCTGACCCATCAGGAAGTGCTTAGCGGCGAAGCTCTTTCCTCTTCCTCTGTCCGACAGCACGATATTATATTTCGCGTTGTATCCGAGGATCTCCCGGAGCGAATAGTAACCATCCTTTCCGATCATCATTCCATCCTCCTTTCGTCCATCTTCTGATTTATGAATCTCTTCTTGACGCTGCGGCGTCTGTCCCCTTTCTCATCGTAGCGGACATCCTTCAAGTAGGCGATCTGGTCCTCGATCTGCTCGTCCTCTTCATAGACCATCATATCCTGAAGCATACGATAGAGATATTCCTCGCCGTATTGGTCGATGATCTTCTGCTGCTTCTTCTCGATGGACTCCATCATCTTCTCATACTTCGTTTTGTCAGGGTTGAACGGAACGCTCACGGTCGGAGCGTCCCATACATCCTCGGCTCCGGCGGTCTTCGTATGTTTATCGATGATCTTCCCTCCGAGCTCTCCGCGAGCTCCGCCGGTCTGCTGCCATGTGTATTTCGTGCCGTCGGTCTTCCATGTGGGAAGGAGCTTCTCCTGAAGCTCATCCTTCATACCGGCGAAGGCGCTCTTCCGATATCTTCCGTGATCCAGCTCGAGATACCTCTTAAGACCCCAACATCTGAACTCATCAAAAGCTGCGCGTCCTTCGAAGGTCTCGATCTCGAACTTTCCGAGGTTGTCTATCCCTCCGTCCTCGGTCTCGAAGGCATTCTCTCCGAGGATGATCTTCGCAATATCCGGAGGGCAATCGGTGACCATAGAATCGGTATCGCACATGAAGATCTCATAACCATATTCACGGATCATGCGACAATGACGGATCAATCTTTCGCGGGCATTCATCATCGCAGTGAATCCGATCAGCGAACAATACTCCGGTTCGTTGATCTCTTTTATGATCTCCCTATGCCCTTCCGGGTATCTGACAGCTTTCCTATGCGTCTTTGTGATCGTCTTTCCATGGATCCCGCCGTTCATGAACAGTTTCCAAATATGACGCTCCATCGTACCTTTCAGCTCCGGTTTCGATTTCTTCTGATAACAATATTCGATAAAGCTGGCGAAGTCCCCGGTCATCCTACCGGCGAACCAGCACTCCCATATCGAAAGGTTCGACAGCTCATAATTCTTCATGAGCTCTTCGAGATAACTCTCCGTAAGCAACTTGTTAGTACAATGACCCTCCTTCATCTTTTTGTTCCAGTGCCCGATCATGCGGTTGTCTACGCTGCGGCATTCCGATCCGGAGATCATCGGCATACCGTTCTCGCGGATCTTGAAGTCAAAATCACATAGGAACCAGCGGAAGTAATTATCGGAGGCCATGACCCTTTTCCACGATGGTGAATCGGCAGAGATCCGGTATACGCGCCCATGGAATAATTTTCCGTGATGGTATTCCGCCGGATACGATGATGAGTAGTCATAATGATAAAATTCGCCTTTATGATCGCCGACCAGTCCCCATACGAATCCGCCGAGGATGTTCGGTTCGACTATATCCTGAAGAGCTCTTGAGAGCGGCGGATACTTCTGCTGGAACTTCAGCTTCGCGTTCCTGACGTCCTCCTGATCCTTGATGTCGATCGTATTCTGATACTTGATCCCGAGAGCCATCTTGAGACCGTTCGAGGCGCTCGTGAGAGATCTGTCGAACCCGTTCTGAACGATCCATCTCGCGATCATCGCCTGACTCCAAGCGTCGACCCTTGCGTACTGAAGGAAGCTCTCCCTTTCCGGAGATCCTTCGGGATATGTGTACCAGTCATTATAGAGTGATGTCTCCTCCTTCGTCCTTTCCATTCCTTCGAACCATTCCGGGTTCGACTTCCTGACATTATCGGCAGCCGTCTCCATGCTGATGGAACCGACGCGGCGATAGTCATCAGTGATCCGGAGAACGCGGCCATACTGATTACATATCTTGACGGAGTAGCACGCGATCGGATCCTCCACGGCAGAGAAGGTCCCTTTCTTCATCCGTTTGGCTGCGGACCAGTCCACCCATTCGTAGCGGTTGGCGAGCGCCGGCATGAGCCATGAGATCTCGTAGGATAAGTTGTAAGCGTGACAGTTCATCGGATAATCAGTCTCTTCGAATCTGTCGAGGAAGCGGTCGAAACAGTCCTCGCCTTCGATCATCACAACTTCCTTTATCGATCCGGCGGAGATGGAGCACAATTGAATCAATACGGTCCTGATCTTCCCGTCCGGGCAGAGACCGGTCTCCGTATCATATGCGAAAATTTGCGGGAGCGGCAGACTCTCACCTTCGTTTCAGTGTGACAGAGCATATTCGATACGCTCTACTATCTCATCGTATATCTCGAACTGAAGATCGATATTCGGTTCGGCTCCGTCCTTCTTGAATCCTGACGGATAGAACTCGGCCCACATGCCTGACCAGTCGAAGTTCGCGAACTCGTTTATGATCTTCGCTTTCTCCTGAAGGGTCAGTGAATCCCACATCTCCGTAAGGACGCTCTCTCCATACGCCTGACCGGCCGTCGTTGCGTCGATGGCGATCAGCGAATCGCGGAAGTCCTTCAGGGTCGTGAGCTGTCCTTCATCGGAGATCCATCCGACCGCCATATCATTTATCTGTCCGTCATAGGTGAGTTTCTCGCCGGCGATCCTGACCGCGTATGTTCTCGATCCTGAAGGTATGCGGCGGTACTTCGACGAATAGACCTTTCCGATGACCTTACGACCTCCTTTCTCGAGGTAACGGTTGACAGCTCCGTAAGCTCCGGACTGGGATTTCCTTCCGGCTTTCTGCGGCATGAGACGCGGCTTCTTCTTTCCATAGATGGCGAACTTGGATCCCTCCGGGAGAAGCTTCCCTTCCTTTCCCGGAGTTATGTTTATGCTGCGTTTCGGAAGGATCGAGAATCCCTTCGCCATCAGCTCACCCTCTCATAATCCGGACAGACCGGGGAATCCTTCTCGACCGTCTTATTGTGGAGGATACAACGGCATTTATGTGATAATCTGACCATGCTTTCGTATGTGTCGTATATCGTAATAGCTTTACTGAATCCGCAGTCGCAGCACCACATGATCAATCATCCTCCCAGTCGATATTATCCCATTCGGTCCGGATGAACTTTCCCTGACCTGAATCGAAGCGGTAGATCCTGCCGTCGAACAGCAGCAGCGTAACATCATTGAGACGTGCGGTCGTCTTGATCATCGCGAAGACCTTCTCCCTCGTTTCGTCGAAGTCCTTCCAGTTAAGGACATGGCACGTCGGATGATCGAGGAAGCTCCAGATATGGATCATTCCTTCGCCTCCTTCTTTTCCAGTGCGCTCTTTCTGAACTCGGACGCGGCCCATAGGAGCTTCTTCGAACAGTCGTTACACATCCATATGGCGAAGGGTCCGCTTATCAGAAGATCTTCGCAGTGGACGTCCGCGTCGCAGATCGTACATTTGTTTGAACTCATTCTTTCACCTCCAGTTTAGTTATCTCTTCTTTCAGATCCTCTTCGGTCAGATCGTGCGAGCATAGGATATATGATACCGCTTTACATGCGATCGAAGGGCATTTGAGCTCCAGCTGATGAAGGGAATAATACCCTTCATAGCTGCGGATCATCTGTTTCGGTATCGGCTGCGAGCAATACGGACAGTACATCATCATCCCACCCTTGATCGATCTTCTCCACCGGTTCGACGCTGATCGATAATCCGTTTTCCGCAGAGCTGCTCGATCCTGATCAGCAATGCCTCCGCCGAGCAGATCTTCCTTCCGCACCATTCGCCGATCGGCTTTGAACTAAGCGATCCGTCGCAGAGATCGTAGATCGCTCCTTCGCCGTAGATCTGAACATATCTCATCCGTCCACCTCCCACTCGTCGATGAAGATCTCGAAGATGATATGGCCTTCATTGTTCGAGAAGTAGATCACGCGGCCGTCGAGCTTCGAGCAGTAATAGTTCGAAGCGATGGCTATGAAGCCTTGCTGTCCGCCTTTCGCGTGGCCGAGAACGAACCCGTCGTCATATGTCTGCTTGAAGTAGACGCGGCGGTTGGAATCCTTCAGGTAGAAGAGTTCATGCGCTGCCATCCTTGAAAGGAACTCGTCGATCATCATTCGGACCACTCCTTGTAAAGATCGGAGACCTTCTCGTACTTCTTTTGGAGACCTTCGTATAGGATCCACTCGAGGACCTCCGCCGGCTTCGGCTTCCCGGGAAGGTCGAGGATCTTCTGGAACTGAAGGAACTCCGGCCCCGTGAACGAGACCGTAAATGAGTTGAACTGGAACTTCCCCGGAGTCGCGCGCACGTTGGATTCGCATGTTCTCTTGACGTCGACTGTCATGCGATCACCCATTCCGGCACGAATAACGCCATCTTGGAGCGTCCGAGGGAGTCGACCAAGTGGACGAACTCCTCCACATTCGAGGCTTTGAGCGCCTCGCCTACGCTCGAGAATCCGTCTCCGAGGACGGTGATCTTCTTCTCGTCGAAACGGATCTTGTTCGTTCCGCATACTAACGTCTTGCCGCTCATCACGGCGTCGATGAACTCTTGCTGGCTCTTCATGTTATCTCTCTTGCCGGGCGGCGCCGAGGGGCGAGGTTGCCGGCATTAAAGAGATTGTCTACAAACTATTTAAAGATATCTTGACCATGTTTATAAATTATCAAAATTACCGTAAGAAAATTACGGAAAAAGGTTTGCCCGGGATCTCTCCCGGGAAAGATGGGATTCCATGACGAGCAGTTATGCTTCTACGATGTCGTAGTAGTTGTTAGCAGCGCCTTCCGTGTAGACGAGCTTGAATTTGGCGGAGGTGATATCGATCTTCTCGTCCTTGATCCATGCGAGCTTTTTAAGAACGACCGTATTCTCGGCGAAGTACACGAATCTCTCTCCGGTCTCGACGATCTCGATCGTAGTGATCATGACTGTCCTCGGAGATCCGAACTCGGACTCCATGTTCTCCTTGAGATAGAGCTTCTCTATCTTGAAAGGTACGTTCAAAAGCTGCTTGGACTTGATGACGGGGAGCTCTTCGTATTCCGCGTCGCCTTTGTATTTATCGAATATTCCCATATTCTTATCTCCTTGTCCGAACCCGGACATAAGAGAAAAGGAGGAAAAAGGATTAAAAGGTTTTGATTGAGAAGTTCAGAGATTCTTCTTGATCAGATCTAAGATCTTGACCTTCTCTTCGAAGCTCATTCCGAGAACGACGGCCTCGATCGAAGAAGGATCCTCTGCCGGAGCTGCGGGAATATCGGTATTCTTCTCCGGGATCTTGATCTTCTCGAGAGCTTTCTTCTCCTTCCTTGACAGCTTCACTTCCTTAACAGGAAAAGTACCGTTCTGAAGAAAATACTCCACCAGAGGATCCTCCACCTTCTCGAAGAACCTTCCGTCAGCTGCGGGATGGATCACATACTTATCCAGTATGAGACCTCCGGCGAGAGCGCCTATGACAGCCACGGCGCAGTCCATGACGATCGGCAGCTCCTTCTCCTGACCGACGGCCCATGATGTGACCCATCCGACAGCGGAAGCGGCGAGTATGAGTCCGATAAGGGCGAGACGGTATCCGAAGTACCACGAGGCAGTCTTCTCGACGCGGACCTTCTCTTCATCGGTCAGATCCGAACCTTCGAGTAGGATCTTGTTCATCTCATCCTTGATGTCGTTCTTGTGCTTTGTGTATGCTGCGATGTAGCAAACGTATCCGAGAAGGACCGCTGCGATCGCGGCTGCGATCAGTCTTATTATTTCTGTTTCGATCATGTTATCACACAGCTATGTAGATATAACTTCCAAACGGAGAAGTGGTGGTGAATGCGTCATAATAAAGGGTTCCTCCGCCATCTACATAAAGATACCCGACAGGAGTCGAACCTACGAACATTGTCATACCGACCGATGTCTGCGGAACCGGAAGTCCGGTAGCGACTGTCTTAAGTCCCGTAGTGGTAGGACTCAATGTCCCATTGGATGATATTACTACCACTTTACCGGACATACAGGCATTGACATATCCAGTAATGTCTGCGCCGGTTGCGTCTACATGAGTCTTTGAAGATGAAACGGGTGTAGGAACTCCGTTCACTAATTTTATCGGAGAGTTATCATCTCCCACAGTCCCTTCATTGATCGCTTTCTTATCGGTGGCGTCCCATTTCAGCAGAGCTCCGTCCGTAAGATCTGCCGCTTCATCTCTTAAAAGAAGCGGCTCTTCGTCGTTGATCTTTCCGACTCTCATCACTCCGGTATTGTCAACGACCATCCTTACGTCGTTGGTGCCGTCGTATTTCTTGACCTGAAGTCCGGAGTAGGATCCGGCGGCAAGTCCGTTCAGAGCTCCGTCCCTCATCACGATATAATCGTTGTGGGAGAAGATCTGCTCCGCGTGGGTCTCGTATGCGGCGCCGTTCTGGATGATGTCGCACTCTGCGACGATCTCGCCGATGAACGTCTTCCTTCCGTCGATGATCTGATCGCCGGTCTTAAGAACGATGTTCGTCAGATCTCCGTCCGGGTTGATGTTCTCCAATATGTTCCTGAACTCATCGATCGCGTCCTGATGTTTCACCAGCCATGCGATCACGTCCCTGTTGTCGTATGCTTCCTTGAGCGATATTCTCGTCATGTTTTCCTCCTAGTACCAGAAGAGATTCAGGAATGAATCCTCGAATTGACGGATAAAATCTTGGTCGATATCGACGTACTTCCTGAATCCTGAATTGATATTATCTATGATTCCCTCTCCGGTCTTGATCAGAACGTCGGAGATACTCTCGGATGTGGTCACGTTGGACGATGATGATCCGGAACTCTTGGATCTGCTGTCCGCATAGTCGTCGTTGGCGTTGACGCGGCTATCCGGAGTGTTGATGTTTCTTACATCTCCCGATTCTGAACCGCTGCCGATCTCGCTTCCGGATCTTGTGATCGTGCGAGCCTCGCCGCCTTTCATGTCGTCGAGCATGTCCTGTTGATAGGTCTCGTAGAGAACGTAAGCTCTCTCGTAGATATGGACGTAGCGATCGAATCTTGACTGGAGACGTATCTGCCATTGTTCGAGGGTCTCCGAGTTGATCATGCGGAACGCGTAACGCTCATCGAACAATACCTTGAGATCTCCCATCCTCGCAGAGACATGGGGACAATCCGCCGGTACTTCGAGCTGCTCCCATCCGAACTTCTCGTAGTAGCGGCCCTCGTCCGTAAAATGATCCTTCCTCGCCTCTATGTCCTGAAGCGTGGGCAGCCATGGATAAAAAGCGTCATTCATCTTCCGGAACCTCCTTTTCTCCTTCATCCTTCTTTTGTTCGTCTATCCATTCGTCGATCAGGGAATGGAGCACGACCTCCACATTCCACATCCTACGGATACGGTCGTATGCCTTATCCCTCTGATTGAATTTCTCCCATCTCTTCGCGCGGATCTTCTCGGAGTTCGACTGGACCTCCGAGACCGTCTGCTGCGCTCTCTTGGTGATCGGAACACACGGGAAACCGGCGAACTCTAGGAGCTGACACTCAAAGCGATCGAAGAGCTCGAAGAGAGCGGGGTCTATCTTCGCCTCGATCTTCTCCACCATCGGCAGAGATTTCTCTCCGTTAAGGTTAGTGAAGATCACCGGTCTGTGCTCTGCCACGGCTAAGAAGAAGTTCTTCGCTGTCAGCAGATTATCCTCGGTCACATTGAAGACGAAGGGATACGCCGCTAAGAGCTGAAGCTGATTCATCGTCAGGATGTTATCGACCAGCTCGTTCACCATGCTCTCGACGAATGCCATATCTCCGAGACCGAAGAGATCGTTCTTCATGATCACCGAGTTGTCCGCCGTGAGCTTCATGTTACGGATACGCTCGACCTCGGCGGAATATGTGCCGCGTTTATCATCCGTATATCCCACCGGCACGGGTGACCATTCATTGATCTGTCCGTACATATTTATCCCGTTGGCATTCTCAACGAACGGCAAGCAGTGGATCTGATTCGTTCTGTCGTCCTTGAACCAGCAGCAGCGTCCGTTCTTGAAAAGGAACTTCTCCGGAACGGTATCGCGGCTCATGATCGCCATATCCTCGAACTCCGGAGACTTGAACTCCGCATAGAACATGCTCTGGAACATACCGGAATACTGTTTGATCAGACCTGATTTTATGTTATTCTTCAGTTCATTTATACCCTCGGGAGAATGGATCTCGCTGCGGACCCTTTCCCACGATTTATTTATCTTCGAGCTCATAGCAATCTCACTCCCGCGTCAAACTTTCTTTTAATGTAATCCTTCGCCTCCTTCGGAATGGATCCGGAGATGATCAGGTTCTTGATGGAATAGTAACCGGTGGGAAGAGTGGTCTTCACCATCGTCTCGCATGATGAAAGGATCTCATCGACAGAGATTCCGAAGTTGGATCTTGTGTTGGAGATCTGCGTCGACGAATAAGAATCAGGGACTATATCCTTGATATTGAATCCATATCCGCGAATATATGAGAGAAGCATATTCGATGAAAGTATCATTGTGGAGGGTTGATTGGCCTGAAGACGATTCTCAAGTTCCTGTTCCCGATCATTCTGATAGAATGTCTCCGTGAAATAATTCCCAACGCCGCCCGTAGAACCGCCCAGTGCGCCAAGCAGAGCTCCAGCCGGACCGATGGATCCGAAGATCGCTCCGGTTCCGGCTCCGGCTGATATGGATTTGATAGCGTCGGCATTAGAGCGGAGAGTCCTCATATTTCTGTCATATTCCTGTCTTCCTGAATAAACGTATGAGGTATACGCGTTGCTATTCATCGGGAAGGAAAGTAACGGAATATTCACGGCGAGACCTTCGAGGTTACCGTATGAAAGATCCTTGAAAGAGATCTCTAGATAAGGTCCATCCGGTTCGAGAATCAGCGTCGTTCTTACCTTCTCGACTTCGAATCCATAGGGAAGCTCGAGGATCTTTACTCCATCACTCGAAGTGAGAATGTAACGATGTTCTTCGCTCGATTTGATCTTAGTGAAAGTGACCTCACGATAGATATCCAGAGGTGTTGTGTTATACGGGATCTGTAATACCGAATGCTGCGCGTCCCATTTCTCTATTGGATACGGTGTCGCAAAGACAAACGGATCATCAAAGGTTCCGCTGCCTGTTATGCTTCCTTCATCTATATATGGAGAGAAAGGACAGACCCAGATACCGTTAACACTTTCCGGAGCAGTTCCAAGTATATTAGCCAGCAATTCATCCATTTGTCCGTTATAGATAGATCTCACGGCCGGTCCGCTTGCTTTTTTATTATTGTATGAATCATCCATATCTCTAATCCAGAAATATGCTGCTACGATAGAGCTGCTGTCAGCGTCAAGCATTACCGGATATGTATACATACGAATATGACTGGATACATTGACTGAAACTAGGACCCACCAAACAGTTCTTGAGTTCTTCTCCAGCATATTGATTATCGCTTGCGAATAACTTCCTATGTGTTCGTAGCGTTTCGGATAATTCTGGATCGGAGTCGAATCAAGATCATTAAAGGGTCTCCTCTTCACATGACCGTAGCCAAGAGTCGCGGAGCTCTTGAACATCTCATAATAATCGAAGTGCCAGCGAACCTCGACCTGCGGATAGTCCTCGCTGTCGGAAAGAATATCGATCGAATCGATCCATGCTTTGACATTCAGAGATGATCCGGACGGATTGTTGAACTCCATGGTAGCGATCAGATAATTGGCATTCATCACGGTGATCCATGATACCGGGATCTTCGTCTTAGAGAAAACGCGGCCTACGGAACTGTTGAGATTTTCCGTGAACTCTGCGATCTGCGTAAAATGATTGGTTATCGGATCGCTGAACTTGTAGCGATCAACACCTTCCTCGGTTATCGGAACGGTGCCAAGCTTGAGAGATGTTATCGTCGACATGTGCGGAGGTTGGGCCTTTTATGGACATGCCCGGGTCCAGAGAGATAACCCATCCCGTCCAGCTGGCTTAGCTGTGCGTGAAGATGTAGGCCACGTTGAAGAAGGGATCATTCTGGAAGGCGTACTCGTACGTTGTGAAGAACGAGGTCGACTTCCTTGCGGGGTTCCTGAACGCTTCGGTGGTCAATGTGTCAGGCATAGGTGTGATCGAATATGCCCTTTCATCCACGACGATACCGATGAGCTCATCCGCTCCGGCGGGGAGACCGGCGGGAGTGGCGAAATCATCCACATAGTCGATGGTCGGCGCGATCTTGATGAACTCGGGGTTGAATGTCTCCGAGTAGAGTTTCTTGAACGCGGGGAACTCGACTTCCTTCTTGAGAGCGATGTGGACCTTGTTGGACTTCGTATTGAAGTTCGCGGAGTTGTACGATGTCGACTTGTAGGCGAACTTGTTCTCGGCGAAGTCCCAGAGGGTCTCCACCATCTCATCGGCGAATCCGGCGGAGCCGGGGTTATCGGTGAGTGTGTAGAGCTGCGTTGCGAGAGCTCCGGAAACGGTACCGGAGAAGTACGCCTTCGCAGCCACCCACATATCGTCACGGTAACATGCGTTGGATGTTGCCATGATCGCGGCCATAGCGTCGCCGATCATCTCTTCGGTCTGGCAGAACTGCTTGATCCAGTAGTCATTGACCTCGACCGCGATCTGCCTCGAAAGGTTCTTGGTCGCGACGTTGGTCGCCATGGATGGATTGGCTGCTCCGAAGAGGACAGTATCGGGAGCTGCGGGATCGTATGCGTAGGATGTGATCTCGCCGAACCTTGCTGTCATTGCGGAGTCGCCGCGGGGAAGCGGGGCCTTCATGAAGCGGGCGTAGAACGAATCCTGAATATCGGGAGCGTAGATCGTAGCGCGGCCGATATCGGCGAGCATACCGAGATTGATCGGAGAAGTTGTCGGCGTATAGGACGCGAGAACGTCCTGATTTGCCACCATACCCGCGATAGTCTGGGGACTGAAGCGGGCCGTAAACTGTGTGTCTGTGTTCGTAGGCATATTATGGACCTCTTACTTTCTCATATTCGAGAGATTTCTTGGCCCACTTGGCGACGTTCTCGGCGTAGATCTCTTGCTCGGTCTTCTGGACCGGAGTCTGCTCCGGAGGTAGCTGCGCGGACCTGATCAAAGCACGATGGAGATCCTCGTTCTCTTTTTGAAGACGGGAGATCTCTGCCGCACTCTTCTCTTGTTCAGCTGCGAAGGATGTCTTCAGCGTGTTGAACTGCTCTTGAAATTCGTTGCGAAGCTTCTCGATCTCCGAGACCGGCTGGGCCTCGGTCTTCTTCTGCTCGGTCTGCTGCGGCTCTTCAATCATCAGACCGCCGTCCTTACCGGGATCCAATAGAATCCTTTAGGCACGCCGAGAACCTCGGGCATTTCCGAAGACGTCTCGCGGATCATAAGATAGTCATCCGTGTACATCTGCTTGAACGCTTCGGGCATTTCGATCTTATCACCGTCAACGGTGACCGCGTAGTGAACGATCTTCCCGTCGACGATCTTCGCCTCGTATTTCTTAAGTTTTATTTGCTTCATGTGTCGGTCTCCATGTGGGAGATTTCGCGACTTCCGAGCCGACTGCCGTGGTCCCTCCGGTTCCCCGGGCGCATAGGACGCTCGACATGAGAAGCCGCGATCTCCGATGTTATAATGAGAATAGTGTTATTTAAGAGTTAAGGTGACAGCTTAACTTTTAAAGGTGGGGTCGATTAAGTAGTGTTAAGGGTAAAAAATGAGCTATTTTTAGCCAGATTACTAATAT
>JAFZFH010000105.1 GCA_017555965.1 Bacteroidales bacterium | reverse complement strand
CCACTGCCTGAAGGAGGTCATGCTCATTGATACCTGCAAGGATGAAACATCCCTTGTCAAGTGCCTCTGGACGCTCTGTCGATGTACGGATACATACTGCAGGGAAAGAGTGTCCTACAGAAGTGAAGAATGAGCTCTCCTCAGGAAGTGTACCAGAGTCAGAAACTACTGCAAACGCATTCATCTGAAGACAGTTGTAGTCATGGAATCCGAGAGGTTCCTGACGAATCACGCGTGGATCAAGCTGGAAGCCTGAAGCCTCAAGTCTGTTACGTGAACGTGGATGGCAGCTATAAAGGATTGGCATATCGTACTTCTCTGCCATTTTATTGATTGCAGTAAACAATGAGAGGAAGTTCTTCTCAGTGTCGATGTTCTCCTCACGGTGAGCACTCAACAAAATATAACGTCCTTTCTCAAGACCGAGGCGTGCATGAACGTCTGAGTTCTTGATTTCCTCAAGGTTCTCGTGAAGAACCTCTGCCATTGGTGAACCTGAAACGTATGTTCTCTGAGGTGCCACACTGCTTGCGTTGAGGTAACGACGAGCGTGCTCAGAATAGCAGATATTAACGTCTGAGATGATGTCTACGATACGGCGGTTAGTCTCCTCTGGCAAACACTCATCGAAACATCTGTTACCAGCCTCCATGTGGAAGATAGGAATGTGAAGACGCTTTGCTCCAATCACGGAAAGACAAGAATTAGTATCACCAAGTACAAGAACTGCATCTGGTTTAATCTGAACCATAAGCTTGTATGATGCATTGATGATGTTACCCATTGTAGCACCCAGGTCCTCGCCTACTGCATCAAGGTATACTTCTGGATCTGCAAGTTTGAGATCACGGAAGAAGACTCCATTAAGGTTGTAATCATAGTTTTGTCCTGTGTGCGCCAAAATACAGTCAAAGTATTTACGGCATTTGTTGATTACTGCTGCGAGACGGATAATCTCAGGTCTTGTACCAACAATGATTAAAAGTTTGAGACGGCCGTCGTTCTTGAAGGCTACGTCGCTATAGTTTGTTTTGAGTTCCATGATTTTTAAAATTTAAGATCCTTCGCTTCGCTCAGGATGACAATGAATTATTCTACTGGTTCGAAATAGGTGTCAGGTTTGTTTGGGTTGAAGATCTCGTTGCAATACATCACCGTAACAAGATTTTCTGTGTCTGAAAGGTTAATGATGTTGTGGGTGTAACCTGGAAGCATGTGAACAGCTTCGATCTTATCACCGCTCACCTCGAAGTTCAACACCTCATCAGATCCAACACGGCGCTGCTGAATTAGACCATGTCCACTCACTACAATGAAGAACTCCCACTTAGTGTTGTGCCAGTGCTGACCTTTTGTGATACCAGGCTTGCTGATGTTGATGCTGACCTGGCCACAGTTGAGGGTGTGGATGAGTTCTGTGAAAGAGCCTCTATCGTCGACATTCATCTTGAGTGGGAAAGAGACCTTTTCTTTTGGTAAGTAACTTAGGTATGTGCTGTAGAGTTTCTTCGCAAAAGAGTTCTCCGGGATCTCCGGGATCATGAGAGTCTTTGGCTGTTCAGCAAAGCTGTAAATCAAATCCACAATCTCACCGAGTGTAGTCTTGTGAGTAACCGGACAATAGCAATAACGTCCACCCTCAGTTGGCACAGTCTCTACACCGTCAAACTCACATCTATGATCCATACCCTTCAATGCATTAATCATCTCGTCAACAAGATCGTCAACATAGAGGAGTTCCATCTCGACAGAACGATCGTTAACCTGGATTGGAAGGTCGTTTGCGATGTTGTTGCAGAATGTTGCTACAGCTGAGTTATAGTTTGGACGGCACCATTTTCCAAAAAGGTTCGGGAAACGATATACCAACACCTTCGCCCCTGTCTCTTTCTCATACTCAAACATCAACTCCTCTCCAGCTTTCTTACTCTTTCCGTACTCACTAGTTCCAAAGCGACCAGCGAGGGTTGCCTGGATTGAGCTAGAGATCATCACAGGACATGCATTTCCATGCTTCTTCAATGTATCCAGAAGCAAAGATGCGAAACCGAAGTTGCCCTGCATAAACTCCTCAGGAGTCTGAGGGCGGTTTACGCCGGCTAGGTTGAAGACGAAATCGCAGTCAGAGCAGAACTTGTCAAGATCTTCAACAGTGGAATCTATGTCGTACTCGTAAACTGTGCTTACGGTGAGGTCACCATAGCACTTAGCCTTGCCTTCTTTAATGTTGTTCAACTGGGCACATAGATTCTTTCCTACGAATCCTTTGGCGCCTGTTACTAAGATTTTCATTTTATACAGATTTCTCGACTCGCTTCGCTCGCTCGAAATGACAGTGAAAGAAGTCCGCCGAAATAACAGTACTAATTACTCACTACGGATGTCACGAGCTTTTGCGCGTGGAAGGAGACCGAGGTCTTCCTGGATGAAGCGGAGTCGCATGAGCTGCTCTTTCATGCCTTCTACATCGAGACGACCAGTATTGTGTGAGTGGTAATCCTCAATCTTTGCAATATCCTCGTTGCCCTCTGTGAAGAACTTGTCATAGTTCAGGTCTCTGTTATCACATGGGATTCTATAGTAGTTACCCATGTCGATTGCCTTTGCCATCTCCTCACGAGTTACAAGAGTTTCGTAGAGTTTCTCACCGTGACGAGTACCGATTACCTTAACTTCTGTCTCACCATACTTAGGGTCTACCTTTGAATAAACCTGCTTCAATGCTTCAGCGAGAGTCTCAAGAGTTGCAGCTGGAGCCTTCTGTACGAAGAGGTCACCGTTATGACCATGAGTAAATGCATAGATTACGAGGTCAACAGCATCATCAAGTGTCATCATGAAACGAGTCATGTTTGGGTCGGTGATTGTGATTGGCTTGCCTGCCATGATCTGCTCGACCCACAATGGAATAACCGAACCACGTGAAGCCATTACGTTACCGTAGCGAGTACAGCAAATAGTTGTACCAGCACCTTCACCAAGCTCACGACCCTTTGCGATTGCTACCTTCTCCATCAAAGCTTTTGAGATACCCATAGCGTTGATAGGATATGCAGCTTTGTCTGTAGAGAGCACGACAACGTTCTCTACGCCATGCTCAATAGCAGACAACAGAACATTGTTGGTTCCGATGACATTTGTCATCGTAGCCTCCATCGGAAAAAACTCACAAGAAGGCACCTGCTTGAGGGCCGCAGCCGCAAACACGTAATTTACGTTGCGCATCGCTGTGTCCACAGACTCTCTATTTCTGACGTTTCCGATGTAGAATTTAACCTTGTGAGCTACCTCAGGATAGGCTGCCTGAAGGTGGTGACGCATGTCATCCTGCTTCTTTTCGTCTCTTGAGAAGATGCGGATTTCCTTAATGTCACTTGTAAGGAAACGACGAAGTACTGCATTACCGAATGAACCAGTACCACCTGTGATTAGCAGGGTTTTGTTTTCGAAAATTGACATATATTTTTTGTTTTATTGTTCATTATTAGTTCCTTCGCTGCGCTCAGGATAAGAGTCAAACTGTGCAAACTTTGAGTTCTGACTGATAAACTCCGGCACAATAACTTTCATCAACTTCACCATCTCCTCAATTTCGACCTCACGGGAGAGGTGTTCGAGCTTTTCGAAGGCAGAGATAGCCTCAGCATAATCATACTCACGAACCTTAGCGATGCGGATACGGCTGTGGTCGGTTGGGAGGGTGTTTTCGTGGTCGGAGAGGACTTCTTCGTAGAGTTTTTCGCCTGGGCGGAGACCGCTATACTCGACCATGATGTCTTTGTCTGGAGTGAAGCCGGCAAGGCGGATCATTCTGCGTGCGAGGTCGTCGATCTTTACAGATTCTCCCATGTCGAAGACGAAGATCTGGTTACCTGTTGACATTGTGGCTGCTTCCATTACAAGACGACAGGCCTCTGGGATGGTCATGAAGAAACGTGTGATTTCAGGGTGTGTCACTGTGACTGGGCCTCCCTTTGCAATCTGCTCGCGGAAGCGTGGGATCACTGAGCCGTTTGAGCCGAGGACGTTACCGAAGCGTGTGGTTACGAATTTGGTGCGGCCGGCTTTCTTTCCTTGTTCCATTGCTAGTCCCATTGACTGGACGTAGATCTCAGCGAGTCGTTTGGTGCAGCCCATGATGTTGGTTGGGTTGACAGCTTTATCTGTTGAGACCATTACCATTTTCTCGACGTCGTATTCAAGGCATTTGTCGGCTACGTTGCGTGAGCCGGCTACGTTGACGAGGACTGCTTCGCATGGGTTTTCTTCCATGAGGGGAACGTGCTTGTAGGCTGCTGCGTGGAATACAACCTGTGGGCGATACTTGCGGAAGGCGTAGTCCAGACGTGCAGGGTGGCGAACGTCACCGATAATTGGGGTGTATTGTACGCCTGGGAAGTTCTCGTCAAACTCAAGACGAAGGTTATGCATTGGGGTCTCAGCGTTGTCGAAGAGGACAAGTTCTTTGACTCCGAAGGTTGCAAGCTGGCGGCAGAGTTCAGAACCGATGGATCCTGCAGCTCCTGTGACCATGACTGTTTTGCCCTGGAAATTTTCAACAATTTCATCCATAGAGATCTTAATCTCATCACGCATGAGAAGGTCTTCGATCTCGATATTTCTGAGTTTGTAGCTGAGCTTACCGTCCACCATCTCATCGATTGAAGGGGCGATGAGGGTCTTGATGTGCGCATCAATAGAGTAGCGTACGAGGCGATCTGATTCAGCACGTACGTCATCTTCGTATGCGAAGAGAAGTGCATCAGCCTCTGTGTCGCTGACAACTTTCTGGAATGCTTCTGGGGTGTCTACATAATTGACTTTGATCTCAGAGATAATATGGCTTACGCTCTGTTTACCGAATTGTACAAAGCCTACGATCTTGTAGTGTGGAGAGCTTGCAAGACGGCTGATGATTGAGACTGATTTTTCACTTATTCCGTAAATAAGGACGTTCTGACATTGACGTCTCTGATCCAGATGACCTTTAATGGCATCGTAGAGGAGCGTCATGAAGATACGCACAAGGAAGAAGAATGAGAACGTGAGGAAGAAGTCAACGATCATCAGCATCAAGACATGAAGGTCGAAGCCGAACATGAGTCCGAACACGAATCCTGACATCACCTGCTTGAAGAGAGCGACGAGGATAAAGAATCCTAGTTCCTTAATAGTTGAGTGTCGGATAATGATACGGTATGTCCTGAGTCCCCAAATAAAACTGAATGAGAACAGCGCTGAACAAATAAGCCATACAGCTGACTCATCAGTAAAGAGGAAGTCATTTACAGACATTAGTTTGACCAACAGGATGGTTCCTATTGAGGCTGCAACTGACATAATCATATCTACAAGGAACACAATCTTAGTGCTGAGATACTTTGTCAGATATGTTCTGAGAAGTGAAATAATACGGTTCATGGGTATTAATTACTACTATATGATTTCTAATTCGTTTGGTGTAATGTAAGTAGTTGCGACGGCGACCATTCCAGGGAGTTCTACAAGGATGCGACGAGATTTCTTGATTCTTACAACCTTGCCTTCAATTCCTTTGAATGGGCCTTCTTTTACTCTGACGCTCTGGCCTTCTTTGAGTTTAGGGCAGATGTCAGTGATGTAGATGAGTTCTTCATCCATTGAGGATGAGACTGTGATGAAGTCTTCCATTGCTTTGTCTGGGACTACTAGCGGGGCGTTCTTTGTGCGGTCCCAGTAGTAGTTGACTGGTTTGACGTCTCCGAAGCTGCGGATGTAGGCGTCAATGTCTGCTTTGGTCCAGTGGACAAAACATAGGCTGCTTATTGCTGGAACGAGTTTCTTTGTTTGCGTCATGCCCGGCTTGATCGGGCATCTCTTCCATATCATTGGGACGAAGGTTCTGACTCCCCTTTCAGCGAGCTGATCGCGGACTTTGAGCTCGCGGGAGTAGGTCGCTCTGAGTGCAAACCAAGAGTACTGACACGATTGTAGGACACCCGCAGAAGTGTTCTTCGGGCATCCGGAGTCAGTATTTAGTTCGTCACTAGGCGTTCTTGCACTATCCAGCAACAAGTCGTCCTTTAACATTCAGTGTTTATTATAACAGTTGTCTCAACTGTTCGTTAATATCGGAAGTCAAGACTTCCCTATTGAGCTGCTCCTGCAGAGACGAGAGTCTGTGGCAATCAGAACCGATCTTTTTGTACCAGCCGTTCTTGAGCAGTGCTTTTGCTTTCTTTTGAGCTGTTTCTCCGTAGTATCCGACCAGGGATGGGAGATTCAGCTGAAAATGGACTCCAATAGAGTCTAGTTGTTCGTAGTCTTTCATCTGGAGGTAACGATATCTCTCCGGATGGGCCAGAAGTGGTCTATATCCCTTTGCCATTATCTTTTGAATGATCTCTCCAAGGTTAAACGGAGGGACATTCATTGAAGTCTCGACGAGTACGTATGAGTCCCCTATTGTGAGGAGGTCTCCTTTTGCGAGTCTTCGTTCAAACTCTGAGTCGAGCATGTATTCTGCTGCGAGGTAGAGTTTGATGGGGCCTTTATATGCCTGTTGCAACTGCTGGAATCTTTCTTTGAGAGACTCGGTCGTGTTGGCAAGGTCGTCCATCACGTGCGGTGTGCACCAGACTTCTTTTATGCCGATGGATTCTTCTAGGGCAAGTACAGCGAGGGAGTCCTCCAGGGTTGCGACGCCGTCATCCACTCCGAAAAGGATGTGGGAATGGGAGTCGGCTGCACCCGAAAGAACTCCTTCTGCAAGAGAGTACTTTTTCTTTAGAAAATCTAGAATACCCATCTTAGCTATTCTTAATTGCCGTAGCCATAACCATAGCCGTAACCGCTCTTACCGTAGCTGTACTTCTTATAGTGCATGTCTACGAAGTTGAGCATCAAGGCCATGTGGTTGAACTTACCTGATTTGTAAAGTTCGTCGATGTTCGCCAGGATCTGCTTTGCAAGTCTGCCTGAGCGGAGCACGAATACGGTCATATCAGCATACTGAGTGATGATGTTCGCGTCTGCTACGATGTCGATTGGCGGACAGTCAAGGAAGATGTAGTCATATTCCTTCTTGAGTTCTTCCAGCATTTCCACGAACTTGTCTGTGAGGAGAAGCTCAGTAGGATTAGGCGGAAGTGAGCCTACTGGAAGGAGGTCCAGGGTCTCTGAAATCTTCTCGAGGCCGATATGATAGTCATCGAGCTTACCATTGAGGTATGCAGCTACACCGCTGTGCTCTACGTTCATAGCAGCGCTGAGGCTTGCCTTTCTGAGGTCAAGGTCAATCATGATGACCTTAGCACCTTTGAGGGACATGCTGGAAGCAAGGTTCATTGTGGTGTATGTCTTACCTGAGTCTGGGTTGAATGAGGTGAACATAATCACTTTTGACTGTTTCTTGCCGAGCATGAGGTCAACATTGGTACGGAGGACTCTGAATGCTTCGTTCATCATGTCACGGCTTCCCTGTCGTACTACGATTCCCTTAGTTGAATCTGGAGAGAGCGGAATCTCTGCAAGGAACGGTACTGCAAGGCGGCCAAGGTCAGCTTTGACTTTGATTGTGTTGTCGAGCATCTTAAGGAGGAAGAAGATTCCGAATGGGATGCCGAGACCAAGTACGAGGGCTACAAGGAAGATCATCTTCTTGTTTGGCGACACTGGGGCTGATGAGCCGTCTGGTGCCTGGATTACTCTTGTGTTACCTACGTTTACGAGGGCTGCCAATTCATTTTCCTCACGTTTCTGAAGGAGGAAGATGTAAAGGTTCTGAGTAATCTGCTGCTGACGCTCGATGGTGAGGAGCTGGAGTTCCTGACCTGAGATCGATGCCATTCTTGAGAGGATGTGTCTCTCTTGGCTGTTGATCTTCTTGATCTGAAGATCGAGAGTAGCGATGAGGTTGTCGATCGAACGAAGGATTGATTCGCGGATCGATGCGATTGCATTATTGATATCTGAGATGATCGGGTTGCTTTCGCTACTTCCAGCGAGAAGTCTGTCACGCTGGAGGATGAGTTTGTTGTATTCTCCGATCTGAGTCTCAACTGATCCGCTTGTAAGGCCAAGGTTCGATGGAATCATGGAGTTACGGCATGTTGGGTCGTTGAGATAGTCTTTGATGTATTTTGCGATCGAGAGCTGGTTGTTGAGCTCAAATGATCTTGTTGCATAGTGGCTGGACTCCTGGAGGTATGCCTGGCCAGATGCTTTGATGTCCGTGAGGTTATTCTTTGATTTGTACTCTTTGAGAGCCTCCTCAACTGCTGCGAGGTCTTTCTCGATTACGACAAGACGCTCGTTGATGAACTCAGATGTGTTGATTGCTGAGCGGTTCTTGTTGTTGATCCAGACTTCGTTATAAACGTCGATGAGGGAGTTAAGTACAGATTCAGCACGTGCTGGGTAAGTGTCGTTCATGGAGAGAACGATTACCGATGATTCTTTAGACGAGAGGGATACGTTAAGTTTGCCAGCGTATGCCTTGGCCATCGAGCGTACGTTTGTCCATGAGACAACAATCGGACGGCTGAAGTCATTGATCTTGGCTGTTGGATAGAGCACGATGCTTCCGACTGGGGTCGAAAGGGTGTCACCAAGGTTACCTACAATTTCTGTATTGAGTTCTTCGTCTGCTACTTTGAATGTTGAGAGAGCGACTTTGCCACTACCTGCATTTGTTGCTACGAATGAGAATCCTGATTTTGGATTGCCTTCAATGAGCTTGAGTTCAATTGGAGCAGGATAGAGTTCTACGTCTCTTAGGAGCTGTTTCTCTACGTATCTTGTCTGAAGTCCTAGACGCTCTACAACTGTCTGCATGAGGTCTGGAGACTTGATTGCTTCCATTTCATTTTCGACGGTGTTGCCTCCCATTCGCGAACGCATCATGTTTGCAGATGCGACTCCGAGGTTACGCATTGTTGCGTCCTGGCTACTCTCGTCAATGATGACTTTTGCGTTTCTGTTGTAGACAACAGGTGTGCGGTAAAGGTAGAATACAGCACCTGCAAGGCAGATTGCGAGCGAGAGTATATACCACACTTTGTGGTTCCAAATCATACCCCAGATGTCTGAGATCTGAAGGATTGGTTCTTCTTCCTGGTGAAAAGTGTTGTTATGATTATTTTCCATTGGATAGTAATTTACGATTTGGGGATTAGTTCACTCCGATGATTCCGAGGATGAGGGATGCGATTCCGACAAGAAGCGATGTTGATGAGATCGCGATGGTTGTTGTTCTGAGTTTCTTGTCGTCGATTGTAGACTGACGAGCCTTCTCTGGGCTTGGTTCTACATAGATGATGTCGTTCTGCTCGAGGAAGTAGGCTGGAGAGTTGAACATGCTTACGTCGCAGAGGTTGATCTGGTAAATGGTTCTCTCGCCTTCTCTTTCTCTGATTACAGATACGTTTTCACGCATACCGTAGATTGTGAGGTCACGAGCCATTGCGATAGCCTGGAGGATTGTGATTCTATCGCCGTCAACATTGTATGTTCCCGGTGTGTTCACTTCACCAAGTACTGAGAATTTGAAGTTCAGGAATTCAACAGTTACAACGGCGTCTGAGAGGAGACCCTTAGCGAGGAGTTGATCCTTGATTGACTGTGCGAGTTCTGTTCTGGTCATGCCTGCAACATGGATCTTACCAAGAACCGGGAAGTCAATGTTACCGTCGTTGTCGACTACATAGCCAAGGACTTTCTGCTGTGAGTTAACTGCGTCCGATCCAGCAACCTGAGTTACCATCGGAAGGTTAAACATTACGACAAGTTCAGGGTTTCTGCTGGAAACGATGATGGATAGCTGGTCTTTTGACTGGATTACGATACCAGCGTGCTTGTCCATTTTTTCTGGTTGATCGATTACCTTGTTCTGAAAATACGTGATATCCTTTACTGGACCACAAGATGAGAACACTGCTACGCTCATAATGGCGCAAACTAGCAAGTGTCTTAGGCTCGAATTTAATCTCATAATATGTCTTTATTCTATCTTTCTGATGTTACGTTATAAATCGGACAAAATTAGCAAATTTTTCCCAAACGGCATAACGAAATCCATACCACATGCAATGTTTTAAGTCTTTAGACTTATATACTGAGATTTTGGGGTGGGGCGCTGGTAGAGGGTGG
>JAFZFH010000104.1 GCA_017555965.1 Bacteroidales bacterium | reverse complement strand
AGAAGCATCTTCTCCTGCTCCATCTGGATCATTGTGTTTCTCAGCGCATTTTCCTTCTCAGCAAGGTTTGCCTCTGAGTTCAGGATCTCAAGGTCGAGGTCATCATTGCTTAGGATGATGATGACATCTCCTGCCTTCACGGATGCACCTTCCTCTATCACTATCTGCTCCACTATGCCGGACTCACGAGGGCTGAGCTGCACTGTCGTCATCGGCTGCACCTGACCGCTGAGGCGGATGTAGTCGTTGAACTCGCCACTGGTGACTTCGCTGATGGTGAGCGTGTCTGCGTTGACTCTGAGTGTGCTTGAGTCGTCACGGAAGACAAGGTATAAGATGAAAGCGGCCATGAAAGCGCTGAACCAGTATGGGAGGGCTTTCTTGCTGAATACTAGGGCAAGGCCTTTTTTCTTTTCTATTATTCTGTCCATTATATTTCTATGTTATAGATTTCTCGACAAGCTCGAAATGACAGTGGAAGGTTAGTTTATCATTTCGGTTATGTCGATTTCAAGGTCACAGTTGTTGATGAAGTCGAAGAGGGTGTATTTTCTTAGGGTGTAGTAATATATCCAGAAGTTGCAGAGGTCACTGATGTACTGACGCTGTGCGCTGTCGTTCTCTGTCTGCGCCATATTCAGGTCGGTGACTGAGGCATTGCCTTCTCGGAATCGGTGCATTGTGAGGTCGTATCTTTCTGCTGCGATAAGCATTGCCCTGTGTGAGACCAGACACTGCTGTCTCTGGTTGTTGAACTGGCTTACGGCAGTAAACATCTGTCTGCGGTAGTCGTTCTCAGATTGCTGGACCTGAGCCTTGACAACTTCCTGAGCTGCTTTGGCTTTCTGTACCTTTCCCTTACCAAGTCCCCAGTCGAATAAAGGGATACTGAAGGTGATGCCGACCACTTCCTGGTCCAGGAGGTCCTTGTAAGCTGCCGGAAATTCCGGACCGGTCTGCGACATGCCGAATCTGGCGTTCAGTGCGAATGAGAATCCTCTCGATGCCTTAGCATAGGCCACATCTGACTCAGCATTCAGTAGGCTGAGTTCATTGGAGAGGCTGAAGCTGGAATTGCTCAGTGATTTTTCCATCACAAGGTCATAGTCCATCTGGATATTCGGAAGTTCTCCTGCAATTTCTGGAACGATCTCGAATGACTCGTCGTATCCAAGAAGGGAGTTGAGTGTCATCTGAGCTTCACGCACTTGGACTGCGGACTCGTTGATGGCTATGCTGTCGTTGAGCATTCTGAGCTCAAGCTGGAGATATTCCGCACGTGTCACTGTGCCGAGCTGAAGTCTTTCCTTTGCAATCCTCAGCATGTTGCCTGAGTTCTCGAAGTTGCTGACGCTTATATCGTTGTTGACTTTGGCAAGCAGGAGGTTGTGGTAGGCATATACGGCATTGACTGTGATTGATTCCATTCTCTCAAGGTACTGTCTCTTGCCCTGTTCGTATTCCTTCGGCTCGATCTTCTTGTCCCATTTGAACTGATTATAAGTAAAGAGCGGCTGATAATACGAGACCGTTATTGGTCTTGAGTACCATGTAAGACTCTTGTTCATTCCGAACTGGTCTATACGAGAAAGGTCAGATGCAACCGAAAGTGTACCGCCTGTGAATGTGATGTTCTGGTTAATCTGCAGGCCGGCTCCGTTCTGAAGGTTATTCGAGCTGACGTAGTTGAGCGTTCCGTCCTCAGGGTTTTGAAGAAGGGTCAGCGAACGATCGAAGTTCATGAGGTTTCCGTACATGTAGAATGACGGCAGCCTGCTTGCCTGATATGAACGGTATGCCCAATATGTGGAGATGAAGGCCTGTCTGGCTTCAAGTGCTTCCACCGATTGGTTGCGGGCAGCGTGGATGGTTTCCGACAGGTTCATTGTCTGCTGGCCGCGCAGGGGCAACGTAGACAAGAGTGTCAGGAAGATTATTGTTGTTATAACAGGTTTCATTTACGGTCGGGCATAGTTGTTTTTTCGCCAAAAATGTAAACACGACCCGTGCCAAAAGTGCTAAAATGCTGATATGCTGAGAATTGCGTTTTCGGGTTAAATTTTCGAGTGTAAAGAAATTTTACACTTTTGTAAAGTGGGGTTGATTTGTGTAAAAAGTACTGATACAATTACCTATATTTGTCATCGCTAGAGGATTTTATGGCAAAGAGCAAAGCAAAAATATTGGTTGTAGATGACAACAACGGCATCAGGGCGGCCCTCGGCCTGCTCCTGCCTATGCATTTTGCACAGGTGGAGCTGATTCCTTCGCCAAAGGAACTCGTGAGCAGGCTTGCAGATTTCCGTCCGGATGTGGTGCTGCTCGATATGAATTTCCATACTGACATCAATACCGGAAACGAGGGACTCTTCTGGCTCTCCGAAATCAAAAAGCGTAATCCCGATATTGAAGTCGTGCTCTTTACCGCCTATGCTGACATCCAGCTGGCGGTCGAAGGAATGAAGCGCGGAGCATTTGACTTCATAGTCAAGCCGTGGGATAATGAGAAACTCATAGATATTCTGAAGGCGTCCTATGCCAACCGCAGCAAGGAGGCTCGTGAGGCTTCTGCAATGCCAGCCTCTTCAGTCAGAATGTACTGGGGCAACGGCTCGGCAATGACTGCAATTCGCAGGACAGTAGAGAAGATATCTCTTACAGATGCTTCCGTACTCATCACTGGAGAGAACGGAACCGGTAAGGATGTGCTGGCTGGCGAGATTCACCGAAGGTCGGACAGGGCTTTGAAGCCTATGGTCTGCGTAGATGCTGGAGCCTTGACTGAGACTCTTTTCGAGAGCGAACTGTTCGGTCACGTGAAGGGAGCGTTTACTGATGCTCATGCAGATCATATCGGTAAGTTCGAGCAAGCAAATGGCGGTACGCTTTTCCTTGATGAGATCGGAAACATTCCTCTTCACCTGCAGGCGAAGCTGCTCAGGGCAATCCAGAACAGAAGCATCGTGCGTGTAGGTGGCACTGAAGCTATCCCTATTGATATAAGGCTTATCTGTGCGACCAACAAGAATCTGGAGCAGATGGTGAAGGACGGCGAGTTCCGTGAGGACCTTTATTATAGAATCAATACGATGCACCTGCACCTCCCTGCCCTTCGTGAGAGGACTGACGAGATTGTTCCGTTGGCGGAGATTTTCATCGAGAAGTATGCGGAGAAGTATCGTCGTCCGGTTGCAGGTTTGTCATCTGAGGCAGAGGAAGCACTGAAAGGTCAGTACTGGAGCGGCAATATTCGTGAACTACAGAACTGCATTGAGAAGGCGGTCATTCTTTCTGACGGAAATACCTTGGAAGTTCAGGATCTGGAATTCCCACAGATGAAGGCAGCTGAGGAAACCACTCCAACTTCATCCGTTGACACGTTGGAAAATGCTGAAGAAAGAGCCATCAGGGCAGCGATGGATAGGTTCGGAGGCAATCTTTCGATGGTAGCAAAGCTGCTTAACATCAGCAGGCCGACGCTTTATGCGAAGTTGAAGAAGTACGATATCTGATGACGAATCTAACCATCATATTGATTGTCGTTGCTGCAGTTGTGATTACAGCTGCTGTCACTTCTTTTCTCACTTCCCGCAAGATGAGGGCTAAAGTGGCATATATGCTGGACGCCTTGGAAGATAAGGAACTGAACTTCAGGTTTGATGAGAAGCGCTGGAGAGGTAGGAAGTTCAATAAAACTTTGAATCGCCTTCGCAACATCTTCGACAAGGAACGTCACGAGATCATCGAGCAGGAGAAGTATTTCGGTCTGATGCTGGACCACGTAAAGACGGGCATCGCAGTAGTTGATAAGGACGGACGCATCGCATATTGCAACAACACTGCACTCAGCCTGCTTGGCATTGCCACCTTCGGCCATATCAGACAACTTCGTGCAGTCAGTGATTCATTATATGAATTGTTCCAGACCATTGCTGACAGAAACGAAGAAAGAGCAAGCTATTATAACGAAAGTGGAAAAATGACCATATCATTGACCGCATCAGAAGCTACCATCAACAAAGATGTGGTCAGAATCATCGTTTTCAATGATATCAGTAGCGACATTGCTGAAAACGAACAGGAATCATGGTCTAAGCTCATCCGAGTGCTAACTCATGAGATCATGAATACAGTCACTCCTATATCATCCCTTAGTGAGACGCTCCTGAATTTTGAAGATGTCAGCGAAGAAGTCAGAAACGGCCTTACCACAATATCAGAGTCCTCAAAGGGCCTGATCAAATTCGTAGATTCATATAGGAATCTGACTCGAGTAGCTCCTCCAGTTAAGAAAGCTTTCTATTTTAAGGATCTGGCAGAAAGGGCCATCAATCTGACAAGAGAACAAGCTGTATTGAATGGAGCAATCTGCACCTATGAAGAGCTGACCGATGATATAATCCTTTATGCAGACGAAGGACAAATAACACAGATTCTCATCAATCTGATTAAGAATGCGATTCAAGCGGAAGCCAGACACATCGTCATCACTGCACAGATTACATTCTCAGAGAATATAGTCATAAGCGTAAGCAACGACGGTCATCCGATCAGTTGCGAAAGTCGTGACGAAATCTTTATTCCATTTTACACAACCAAACAGGAAGGCACCGGCATCGGATTGAGTCTTTCGCGTCAGATCATGAGGTTGCACAACGGCACACTCACACTATCCCGTAGCGACGACAGCAAAACCACCTTCACCCTCCTCTTCCGCTAGTCTTCTTCCCTCTCCCCCGTCGCGCCAAATTACCGAACAAATCAGTGCCAAATCACCGAAAAGTTAGTTTTACCAACTAAAAATGTCCCGTTTTTTACGCAAAAAACGGGACAAAATATATGTAGAGTGACTGGCCTCCCAGATACACTCTTATTTTAAAAAACCAAACCCGATAGCTTGACGAATCAGGGGCTACCGGGACTAAACACCGCAAATATATGCCGTTTTTTAACAACAAACAAATTTTTGCCAGTATTTTTTATTTTATCAACGCATCTATCTGATTACATGCATTGTCGATATGTCCTAATCCATACAAAAGTGATGCCCCATCTATACCCATCCACCTGAGCAGTTCCATTATTCTATTGTATCTGTTATGTATGTATTGCGTGTCTATGCTGACAGGGTTTTTACTGAAGCATATGGGCTCGTGATGCGCGATGCGATTCCTCAGTTTATTGATATAATCCAGTTCGCCAAACACATAAGTGTTGTCAAATTTATGACTCTGAGTGGATTTTGGCTTATTAGGAAATATCCCCATCAATTTTCTACCCGACAGGCGATACTGGACGTTAGAAAACATATGCTTCCATACTCCGAATTCCATTTCAGAAAGAAGTTTGGAATTTGAGTAGGTTCCATTCTT
>JAFZFH010000103.1 GCA_017555965.1 Bacteroidales bacterium | reverse complement strand
GGTCAGCCAGACAACCAGCAGCGTGATGCAGACTGACAGCCTCCCTCCAAAGCCAGAGAGATCAGAACAGGAAAGCATGTTCAAATCTCTGGATAACATGTCCGTTCAGATGATCCGAGGAATGCACACCGGAATAGATGCGATAGACGGTAATCTGAACTTTGGGCTTCTTGATTCGCTGCTGACTGTGTCTTTGAAGGAGGCCGGACTGGATGGCCAACATAAGATAGAACTTATCACTTTCGCAGACTCTCTTGTGAATTTCAATGTTACAATTGTACAGAAAGGAGAGCCTAAAGTCCTTGCTTCGCTTTGCACAGATGGATATGTGCCAAGTGATGATGCTATTTCATTTGAATATGTCTTTGATGTTCAGGAAACAGCAATGTACAGATTGTGGATCGAGCCTGTAGGAAAGGCTGTCCTGAAGCAGATGACCGGAATCCTTGTCGCCTCTGTGCTGATTCTTGTCGTCCTAGTTGCAGTCTTCCTGTATCTGATGCACGTCATCCGCACGCAGAAGTCTCTCGATGAGATGAAGTCAGACTTCACCAATAATATGACACACGAGCTCAAGACCCCGATATCGGTCGCATACGCAGCCAACGATGCCCTGCTGAACTTCCCTGATGAAGACTCACCGGAGCAGCGAAGGAAGTATCTTGAGATATCGCAGAGCCAGCTGGAACATCTGAGCGGGCTTGTCGAACAGATCCTCTCCATGAGTATGGAACGCAGGAAAGGCCTGGTTCTGCACATTGAAGACATCAATCTTGCTGCATTAGTTGATGATATTGTGGAAAAGCATAGGATGAAGGCAATAAAGAATGTTACATTCACTGTTGATATCCCTTCCGATTTCACCGTCAATGCGGATAGGATGCACCTGAGCAACATCCTGAACAACCTGATAGACAATGCCGTGAAATATTCCGGCGAAAGCGTCGCAATAAACATTGCTGCCGAGGGAAACAGACTGACTGTCAGCGATAACGGCATAGGAATGTCGCCATCTGACCTGAAGCATATATTCGAGAAGTTCTATCGCGCCCACACCGGCAATCTTCACGATGTGAAGGGTTACGGCCTCGGACTGTATTATGTCCATAGCATAGTGGAAAAGCACGGCTGGAACATCAGCGTGGAAAGCGAACAAGGCAAAGGCACTTCATTCACAATATCATTATGAACGACTCCATCAACATACTCCTTGTAGAAGACGAGCCAGACCTCGTTTTGATAATCCGCAACACCCTGACCAGTCAGGGCTTCAATGTCCGCACCGCTATGGATGGAGAAGAAGGACTGCGTAAGTTCTATGCAGAAAAGCCGGATGTCCTGGTCGCAGATGTGATGATGCCGAAGATGGACGGATTCACAATGGTAAGGCAGATAAGGCAGACCGACCAGCAGACCCCCGTCCTCTTCCTGACAGCAAGATCTGCCATAGACGACGTTGTGGAAGGCTTTGAACTCGGAGCAAACGACTATCTCAAGAAACCCTTCGGAATGATGGAACTGATTGTCAGGCTGCGCTCATTGGCAGGAAGAAGGCAGGTTCAGATAGTTCCTGTTCCTCAGACATACAGAATCGGTGAATTCACATTCCATCCGGACACCCTCCGTCTCGATTATGCTGGCACATCTGAAGAACTCTCACCACGCGAGGCAAAGATCCTCGAACTTCTCTGTGCGAGCAAAGGCGAGACCCTCTACACGAGACCTCTCCTTCTTGAAATCTGGGGCGACGACGACTTCTTCAACTCCCGCAGCCTTCAGGTATTCATCTCCAAACTCCGTCGCCGTCTCGAACCCGACCCACGCATCCGCATAGTGAACGTGCGAGGGGAGGGGTATAAATTGCTGGTAAACGAATAACAAATGGCATAACCGAGATATCCCCGGCTATGCCTCTGTCAAGAATCTACTAACCTATTTTGTTCCCGACAATATTCCTGATTCAGTATCTGAATTTTCAATCCTCAGACTCTTGGTCTGCTTTTGCTTGCCTGTCAGAATGTTAAATGAGACATTGATCATGAACATCGGGCAGAGGTCGCGGGAAAAGGCCAGCTGGTTGCTTGGAGCCAGTTCCGAAAGATTGACGACACCCTGATTATAGTTCTTTGAAAACGGATTCATCACCATCATCTGCAATGCCCATTTTTCTCTGTTGTAGCCGGCTGCAATCGTATGGATTGCTTCACCTTTGTTGATGGTCTCTCCCCATAGTTCATGGTTCGACGTATTCATCTCAGCCATGAAAACCCAATTCTTGTACATACCGACAATGCTTCCCCTGAATCCGAAATTGTTGTGAGTATGTGAATATGCGTTGCCAAGGCTGACGTAATGGTTGAAGAACGGAGTCAGACTGATCGATATATAATCTTTGTAAGGCTTGATCTGTATATTAGCCTGCGCATTCAATCTGTGAAATTCCTTCTGGTTGTCGAAGGTGCGTACAAATCTGCCGTTCTCAAATATTGTCTCTTCCATTATCGGCTTGTCATCGTACGAGTACCTGGCAGAAAGATCTATATTGATCCACTTCGCCCTGTAACTACCGGAAAGGCGGTTGGTGAAATATGCAGTGCTCTTGAGATTCGGATTACCACGCCTTACCTGCCATGCGTCCATCGGCTGCTCCACATCGCTGAGCTGTGACAACGACGGCGCATATCCGGACATGCTTGCGCTATATCTGAAATAAAACTTATTCAACTGATAGGACATATTCAATGTCGGACGAAAGAAATACTTCTCCTGAGTATAATCGCCCTGTTTATAATATGTGCGGATTGCACCCACTCCTAACGTGTAGTTCAGTTTTCCTATCTTCGACTGATATTCGGCAAAAAGCGAACTTTCTGATGTATTCATGGACACCTTGCTGCTGATGTCATTCTGATATACATTGTTCATCGTAGCCTGGTTATGCTTTATGCCTGTAGTAAGTTCACCCTTCCATAACGGACGTTCATATATCGCTTCTCCAATGATCGAGTATTTATCTCCTTCTGCCTTTGAGAATATCTCTACAGGTATCTGTCCGAGTTCTGTCATTGAGTATGTACGCTGGTTTTCGCTTTTGAGATATGTACCTACAACATCGAAATAAAGATGCTGGTCATCATTGAGATTCAACTGATAATATACGTCAAGCGAAGGAATATGGGTGACAGACTGCTCACGGTCCTTTACCTCATATACCATATCTCCCTGATGCAGGATACTGTTCCTGTCAGTAAATGAGTGCGGTATGTCCTTGGTGTTGTTGTTGAGAGCGATGTTCAACATGCTTTTCTCGCCATTTGTCCAGTTGTAGTTGACCGAAGTAGTGATGTAGTCGTATTTCACCCGGTTGGGAGCTGCCACGGTTTCACGATTGACGATAGTCTTGTCCGGGAAATTGAATATCTCTTCGTTCTCGCGATTCCATTCAAGATCACGTCTGCTCCATTGCACCAATGCCGAGAATGATGACTTTCCATGATGATATTTACCGGAGACATGATAATTGCCGAATCCCAATGATGGATAGAAAGAGTTGGTCAGGTCGGTAGAGACATTGCCGCCTGATTCCCTTTTGCGCACGATATAATCAAGAACTGCAGCGGCATTGCCATATCTCAATCCCGGTTGCTGGTGATATTCTACTCTGATGACATCTTCCGGACGTATAGCCATAACTTCAGCCTGAGTGGTCTCTACGCCGTTTATACGCAGTTGCACAGATTCACCATAACTGTTGGTTATGTTTTTTTCAATGGCATTCACTGATATGTCAGGAATCTGGAGATATTGCAGCAGCGACACTCCGTTGGTGGCAGACTTCTTCTGCTGCATCGTAGGCATCACCAGCTGACGGTCAATCTTCTGAACGACAGCATCACCGATTACCGCAGCCTCATCCAATGCTTCGGCAACCTGCTTCATCCGGATCTCTCCCAGATCCACATCCTTGTCCGCTTGCTTGATCAAGACTGAAAATCCATCATATCCCACATACATACATTGAAGCAGATAATCTCCCTCCGGGGCTCCCTTCAATTCAAACCTGCCTTCCGTATCAGTTGTTGTACCCATCACCTGTCTGTCTGATCCATCAGTCAAGACTACTGTAGCTCCGACCAATGGAGAAGAATCACTGTCATCCACCAGTACACCGCTTATACGGTTGTTTGCCATGGCTGCTGTCTGCACCAGCAGCATACTCATGATCGTTAAAAACACCTTCATATTTTTCATGTTTACTTGTTTTCCGTTGAAGCAAAGTTATGTCTGAAAGGCGTTTCAAAGGGTTTATATGCAAAAGTATTTACTGTGCAAATCACTATGTAACCACCTGATAATCAATATAGGTCAAAATAAAAAGTTTATATATGACCTTTCCGGACTTTATATGAGGGGTGCAACGAGACAATTAACTGTAAAAAAGCATTACCTTTACGAAAAAGAAACACCATGCAAAGACTTATATTGCTGCTCATAATAGTTCTTACAAGCTGCTCGACCAGGCAGCCACGCATCGATTATACCCAAATACTTGATGATGCTGAAGAACGCCTGAACAATGCCGAATCTTTAAGCGAGGATACCCGACTCACTGATGCATTGGAATATTACCGTACACTTGAGCCGACAGACTCAGCCAGATTATCTCAAGCAACAATTCTGACTGCATATCACTATTGGTGGAAAGGGGAATCAGCAAAGGCTTATGATCTTCTTGAACCGGTTGCCGGTACTGACAGGAAGGCTTTATACGCCTTGTATGACATGGCTGCAAAAGATTATGAATTTGAAGCTTGTTACAACTATCTCTCACGAATAATGGAGGATGAAGCCGAGCGAGGCTTTGAAAACCAGCAAGCTCTAGCTACATTGAACTATTACATCGGCCGCCCGGAAGAATGCGAACGTCTGTTTGAGAATCTTCCGCAATATGTAAAGACAGCAAGAGATTCCTCTCTGTATTGGGGACGTGTCCTTCCAAATTATGCAGACATCATCAGTGATTACGGCAAACATGAAAAGGCAATTGCAATTCAAGAGCAGATCCTGAATCATTACTCAGACAAAGACAGTATGCGCGTTGCCTGGGCTCACGCTTCCATTGCACGTTACTATTTGTTGTTGGACCGTATCCAGGAAGCTGAGAAACATGTTCGTTTATCCGATGAATATGCCGACGATGATTTCAGAAATAATGTATCCATGTCAAGCTACATGAAGATGCTGAAAAGTACCTTGGACTATGCAAGGGACAAACGTATCAATGTAATGGAATGGGCAAATTTTGTAAATTCATTGCAGGAAAACGCATATAAGAAACAGGCTATAACTGATGCAAAGGAAGCAAACAATCAGCAGCTGGCCGAAAAGAACCTCAAACTGACTATCGAGAAACAGCGCACCCAGATCATCCTTACCTATGTTGGATTGGCTTTACTGCTGATGATAGCAGTATCTGTATTCTATTTCCGCAGAAAGAAGCATCAGATCATCGAGAAGGAGGAAGAACTGGAAGCCTTACGCCAGCTGGTCAGCGAATCGCAGGTGAATACCGAGCAGAAGGATGACCGCTTCTTCAAGAGAATACTCCTCCAGCAGCTTGGAGTCATACGAATGGCAGCATCCAACCCAACCACAGCAAATCAGGAACTCCTAAAGAGGATGAAGGAGATCACCAGCCAGGAAGTCAATGTAGACGCCCTCCTG
>JAFZFH010000102.1 GCA_017555965.1 Bacteroidales bacterium | reverse complement strand
CCGGTGGATCGTGCCGGTGGTCGGGTGGATCGTGCCGGTGATCATGCCGGAGCTCGTGCCGGTGATCGGTCCCGGTCGGGATCCTGTGCCCGGACATGAAAAAAGGACCCGGACAATGCCGGGCCCCATCACGGAGGAGATGCTCAGTCGGTAGTGAGTGCTATTATTATAAAGTTGAGATAGGATCCGTTTGCTATGTCTTGATCGATCTGGATTATAAGTCCGGACCCGTTATCGTTTACACGACAGAGCTGGATCTGGCCGGGATTCGCAAAAGCAAAAGCACAGACCTCTTGAAAGCCTGTCTTATTGATTCTTATCAGATCGGTATTATGTGCGATCAGTGCATTGTTATGGATCCATCCTCTCCACATCATCGTTCCCGCAAGCCATTGCGGAGTTGTTGCGGAGTGTGAGTCGATGCTTGCATTTAAATAGTCAATAGTGAATGAGTCGCTCCTCTGCGGAGTGTTTACTGTACCGGTAGCCATAGATCACACCTCCGGGACCGGCCGACGATCATCGACAACACTGTCAGTCACACGTCCGACTGTGTCCATGATATAGCAAGCAACGTAGTCCACCCCGGCCGCATTGCCATATCCGTAAGCACCCAGATATGCGTGGAATGACTGCCGGGCTCCGTCGAGTGTGTCTTTAACTACTACACCCTTTGCAAATCCCTCGGCATCATGTTTGATCTGTGTCAGAAAGTATTTTTCTCCCATAACTGTCTCCTTTCTTTAATTTCCTTTTTCGACGAGTACCATAGCCACAGTGGTGGCCGCATTGCATGTTCCATTTAATACCAGAGATCCGGCTGAACTGGTCCAAGTTACATTAGTGGAGATCGCTGACGGATCAGCAAACTCAAGCAATGCAACAACGTGATTAGCAGTGATCCGGATATTTGTAGCCGTTGCAAAGTCGCCTGTCATAGCGGTGCAAGGTATCGACGGAAAATATATGATCCTGTAGTCGAGCTTGTCCTTGAGGCCGCTTGCAAACTTGTCCCATGTTACAGCTCCGTCGTTGATCTTAGCAGTTGTGACAGCGTCGTCGTCAATCTTAACGGTGGTAACGGCCCCGTTTTCGAGCTGTGTTGTATGCACTGCTCCGGACGCAATATTGATATAATCGACTGCACCGGTGGCCAGTTTTGCATTGGTGACAGCGTTGTCGTTGATCTTTCCGGTCGTGACGGCTGAGTCGTTTATCTTGGCGGTGGTGACGGCTGAGTCGTCAATGTCTGCTGTTTTGACCTCTCCATCCTTGATCTTGGCCGAGGTGACAGCATCGTCGTCGAGCTTGATCGTGGTGACAGCTCCGTCTGCGAGCTTGATCGTAGTGACGGATCCGTCTCCTATCACTGCGGAGGCCGCCTGTGTTGCAATGTCTCTGGCCTCCTCTGCGATGTCCTTAGCGTCCTCAGCGATATCTATCGCATTGGTAGCGTCATCGAGAGCCGTCTGAACGTCGTCAACTGCTTGCTCCATCGGAGGGATCAGAGTAGAAAACTTTTTTACTTGTGCAAGGATCCAATCCAGATTGATTTCGTGCAGATTTGAAAACGGAAACATAAAAGCCATATTGTTATCCTCCTTTCATTAGTATACCATGAGACAAAATCTATTTTTAAAGGACCGGACAATATAGCTGTATATATCCGTCCTTGGTGCTACGTCGAGCTCTTGCTCGAGCATTTCCTGTGAAGTCGTCACTCCGATATTACCGGAAACGGTCCCGTTATGCCGGCTTTCCAGACGGGAGGAGCTGTTGCTTGAGCCGGTCCCGGTGTTCTGGTCGTGATTTGTGAAAGCCGTATCATTATAACCGACGACTTTATTGGTGCTCGTTGCGTTGCTCGATCCCGAGGCCGAGCCGATGTCCGTATCGGCCCATGTCTCTTTTCGGTTATAGTTTTCGAGCGGATTGTATTCAGCGGTGACGGCTTTATAAATACGTTCCCAGACAGGGAGCTCCCGAGCGGACCATAGAGCGATCATCTGCTTTATCATGTCCGGATCCGGATAAATGATCTCAAGCTCTGCACATTCTGAAAGTATGGAGTCGATCGCTGTCGTGGTATCGAGCTCCTCCGGGAGAGTCAGATCGTCAAATATCGTATTATCGTAGTTGTACAGTCCGAGTATCGAGAGAGTCGCTCTCATCTGGATCCCATCTCCTTTCCACTTTCAGATTAAGTCCGGGGAACATTTTATTAGCTTTTGCTATGTCATCATTGAGCCGCTCGAGCCAGCCGGTGATCAGAGTCTCAGTCTCCACGTCGTTCCGTGTTACCTCTGCTTCTCCCATCCTCTCACGTTTCTCAGTGTTTGTCGTCGGGATCCCCACTTTACAGCAAAAGTCATTTTCTACTTTCCGCATATCTTGCAGGAGGTCCGAGACTATGTAATTGCTCGAGAGATTCTGTTGAAAGACCTCCCAGTTGGAGGACCCGTCCTCGTTCCGGAGATCCTTGTCGACTACAACGGCCGGATTGCCCTGAGCGATCTGATCATAGAGCTTTTTCACTGCATTGGCTGTTGTCTGATTCTTTACAGTAAATATGTATGAGAGCTTGCTGTTGATCAAGTTGGACTCTATGTCAGCCGTTATCATTGCGAGCTTTACAGCGTAATAGTCGACTATGTCGAGGACTCCTGTATAATTCGGATTGATCTTGAGGACGACGCAGTCCTCCCCGATCGTGAGCTCATGAGTTGACGGGAGGAGCGGATTGTTGACTATTGCTTTTCTCGGGAGCCAGAACAGATTATAACCGGAGATCCCACATCTCTGAGGAACGACTCCAAAGCCGTCCGGACCACTGTCAAATATTGAGATAAAACCATATCCGAAAAGCACATACTGGAAATAGTCCCGGCTCCAGAGCTCCGGCAAAGTCCATTTAAATCCGGACAGGAGTTTTTGAAAAAGATATTTGCGGTAGTATATGGCCGTCACATTATTGAGGCCCTTGACGGGAGGCAACATTGCGGACTCAAGCACATTGTTTATCTCCGACATGGAGAGATCAGTATTAAACATAGTCGCTCTCGTTCCTCCTTTTTATTTTAAATAGTAACCATATCGGGATGTTTCCCGGTGGCGGAGGCGGTGTGATGCCTCCAAGTGTTTCATACCAGTATTGACAGGCCGCAGTCCTGTTATTGTCCCATGTGCCACGTTCATAATTGTAAAACCATGCCCGAGCGGCAAACTCATAGGAGTATGATGGATAAGTTATCTGTTTATAATTGTTGTAACTTATCGCATATGCCGGATAATTCGGATTCGGGAAATACTGTCCGGAGTTAACGGCCGTATCGTCGAGAAAATTCATCTGAGCGGTGCCGTCTGTTACAAGTCCGGGAGAGTCTGAAAAGTTAGGACCATATCCGGAGTATCCGACTCCTCCGTCTATATACTTGCTTGCGGCATCCCATTGACAGAGCCCGTATGCGTGAGCGTTCTGGTAATAGATACGAGGATCTCCGACCGGGAGAATGACGTCCGACTGCCATCTCCATGGATTATATGCAGACTCAGACTCCACGTTCCCCCACATACCACAAAAAGCCAACAGGGACCATCCTCGAGCGTTGAGTATGCTGTAGGCCATGACAGCATTGTCATAGGCCTCCGTTGAGGCCCGGAGATAGCCTCCCGAGTTTTTAGCATGCCATGCCATCAGATCACCTACTCATAATAAAAGCCGGTTTCCATGAACGACTTTATAGCGTTGAGCTCTCTGTCTGTGCATGCGATCTTTATATCAGCGTCAGCGCACAGGACAAAACCTTTACATGTACTTATGACACGACTTTGACACAGAGGCCGGCCCCGGTGCATCAGATCCTCGTCCACTACCGGGAGGAAACGTCCGGACAGTGCGAGCGTCTGAGTATCAAATAATGTATACGTGCCCTGTTGCCCGGTGATCTCTGCTGTAGCTTTTGCAGCCATTGCAGACGTGGCGATATTTGAGATGACCTCTTTCGCCCCGGCTCCGATCTCGGCCCAGTTGCCGGACCGCACGTTTTCGATGAGTCCTCCGATATTTTTCTTTGCGTTCTGGAGGAAAGTGCCCGAGCCGGCTCCGAGCTGTTGGACTGCGCTGGCGGCTCCCATAACGAGCGACGATTTGGATCCTAAATTCATATAGTCAACATTGACGGATGCCGTCGGGATCGGGACGGAGATATTGCTCTCCACTGTCCGGATAGGATTGCTTTTCCCGTTGACGGCTATAGTGAGGATCGCTTTTCCGGTGCATATGTCCACGTCGGTATAGAGGTCGAGTGTGCTCCAGTTGCATATGGCCTCCGAGTCTATGTCCAGAGTCCCGAAAGGATAATATCTCAGAGTATAAAAGCTGTATGGCGATAGGTTGAGATATGCTCCTCTGTCATATGCTGACGGGTGCTTTGGTATCGTGATAGAGCTCGTAAACTGATAAAGGATCCCCGGATTGATCTGACGGCATGCCGTGACGATCGTGACAGACCACCATCCGAATTGCACTGTATAAGTGGTAGTCCCTATATTATTACTTGAAAAATACGAGACAGGGACCGGAAGATAGAAAGCAGATACGACATATTGAAACGGATTGACGAGAGCTTTCTGGAGCTCCTCGCTGATCTCCGTCGGATCTATTGCGAGCCATCCGCTCGAATAGTTGAACAGAGCGGAGCAGAACTGTTTAAATCCGAGCCAGTTGAAAGCGTAATACTGTACACCGGAGGCCGTCTTATTTATGACTCCGACTATATAGGTCCCGTCGTTTCCGGAGTATAGTCCGGCAAAGGGATTTGTAGAGGAGTATGCTGTATAGGTAGCCTTGCCGGCTGTGGTCGGATAGGTGGAGTCTACTATATTTCCATCGTAAAGCATAGACCCGAGAGCGTTCTGATATGCCCGGAGGACATAAAGCTGTTGTGATCCGATCTCCGTCTTGAAACTTGCCATCACGTCTACTTTGCAGTGAGCGATCCAGATCCCGGAGCTCCAGATCCAATCACCTATAAAGTAATAACGATTAAACTCCTGTATATAACAATAATTCCAGTTATATACAGACGTTGCCATTGATACTTTGAGCTTTAGGACCGGATTGACGACGGAGCAGTCATCCTTGAGCTCTACATTATTATATGTTGCGTTAGCTGTGGCTACCGGTTTAATGGTGGAGTTTTCCTCTTTGGCAAAGCTCCAGAATTTTACAGTTAAAGCCATAATGATTCATCCTTTCTTAAAGTGCCCCGTTAACCGGACGGCTAACGGGGCGAGGCACGGAAGAGATGAATATATCAATCAAGAAGCAGAACAACGGCTTTTTCAGTGTTGTCCTGTATCGTCTTGATCCTTGCATGATAGGACTCATTCCAGTAACCGCCATCGATATTAAGCGGTGTGACGGCACTCCATGAGTTGACCATGGAATAACCGAGAGCGTCCTTGTCGTGGAGAATACCGAATACACCGGTCTGCTGAACGGCCGAGCCGGTAGTAACAGCGCCCACAGTGCTCGTGTATACCGGAGTGACATCGATCTCGTCCGGAGAGTCGATGCTCTGCCAGAAGTCGACAGACTCGAAAGTAATACCTTTGAGATAGTCGTCATGATAGGTATCGGACATCGCCATCGTCTCGATCTGATCATATGCGGACGCAAGGAGAGCAATACGCATATTTTCCGGACGGGTGAAGCGGAGGACCGGCTCCGCATTGACGACAGTCTGGAAACGATAAGACCTTGTCCCCATGAGACGGACGAGCGTCTTGATCCGGGCCCAGACCCATCTGATAAACGGGACATAGTTGACGGACTGCATGACAGTCTGTGCTGTAAGGCTCTGGCCGGTTACAGTATTGTACTCAGTGAGTAGGTGTATCACTCTGTCGGTATTGGCCTCATCGATCAGAGCTCCGATGAAGTTGAGCTGTATGCCACGGCCGACGGCCTCCTTATACTGCTCTTTTTCGTTGTTGCGTTCAGTCATCATCATGGCATTGAAGCGGCCAAACTCATCTGCGGAGCTGAAAGCGTTGTCAAACTGATCTTTGAAGATAGTATATTTCTGCTGATATACTGCGGTCCCGTAGAAATTCAACTGCTGTACTTTCTGCTTTGCGATTTCCCACATGTCAACGGAGACTCCGTCGCCGTAAGGATTGAGCGGATAATTGACAGCGTCATATGCTACCGGGTAGATAAAGGACTCGTCGTCGGCCATCTCACGAGCTACCGGGGAGAGCTTGCGGACTGCGTTGCCAAATCTGTCGAGGTCCATCTCGAGAGTGTTGAACGGAGCTTTATAATCTCTGTAGGCGAAAATGCTACGGCTCCACATCTGGGAGATAGCATTGAGGACCGGATCTCTGCCGGTCTGGAGGAGAGTCTGAGCAACACTGACAAAGTCGGCCGTATTGGTGACGGCTGTTATCTGTTTGCCTGTGATCTGCTCATAAACATTATTCAGAACAGTCGAGGCCTGTTCAATAGTAAAACCACTGGGCATTGTTTACATCATCCTTTCAAAATGTTGTTAAAGATATCTTCTGCTGTTTCCTGTTTGATCTCTGGCTGTGCGGTGTGCGTGAGTTTCTGGCTTTGCATGACGGCCGTCAGATTGTTGATGGCCGCCAATAGCTGAGACTGTACGTCCGGAGTCTCCGGTCCGAGATCCATAGCGATCTGCTCAGGGATCTCTGCTCCGGCCGGCTCTGTTTCCGTATTCTCCGGGACGGGATCCGGAGCCGGTGCTTTTTCCATCTCGGCAAGCTCTGCTATTTCCTCTTTGGTATAGCCGAGCCTCCTCAACTCTATACGCTGTGCTATTGTCATAATATATCAATCCCTTTTCCGAAAGCATCAAGACGAGTCCGACAAGCGACAGTCCAAAGCCGAGATATCCACAGGCTAAAGCAATGTCGAGCCATCTGTTGACGTGTTGGATCAGAGCGTCGAGCTGTTGCATTATCTGCATCGTCCGGATCCTTTCATATTATAATATTGATTTCTATACCCTTGTATTTCTGGGTATCAAAATCCACTGTCATGAGCTCCGGCTCCGGCTCTGCGGCCGGCTCTCCGGATCCGGGGACATATCCGTCCTTTACAAGCTGATTGACTATTTTCTGGACGGCCTCGTAGTTATAGCCGGCCTTTGTCAGCCGGTCTCTCCGGTCCTGTCCGTTTCCCCAGAGTCCGGATAAAACCTCCATGGCGATCTGATAATCAGTTTTCATCATTTCAACAATTTTATCAACATAACGGGGCCCTTGTGACTTGTCGAGTCATGCTCCGGCTTCCGGCCGTTGACAGTGAGCGGACCCCGTTACATCCGAGTTAATGCTTGCCGGATATCGTTCCCGGCTCTGCGATAGCGTCAACGAGTTTCTGGATTACCAGTGTATTATTGTGCAAGGCCTCCGTCATCTTTTCCATCTCTTGCTTGTGCTCGGTCCGGTCTGCCTCTCTCTGTGCCTCGTTACGTTCACGTTCTTTCTGCATCGAGTAAAAAAGATATATACAGGCCGTGATCGGAAAGCCGAGAGATCCGATGATCTGGACAACTGTCGACAAATCTCCCACGGATTGACACCACCTTTCTATATAGTAAACATAACACAATATTATGGATAAATCAAGTATAACAGAACACTATATATAGATATACATATAATAAATCTGAATGAGTATTTTTCCGGAGCTGTGATATAATGTTTAATGAGGAGGTGATCGCATGTCCTATGAATGCGTGTGCCGTGAGTGCCACCGGATCTTTTACGTCGTGGATCTGGGTGAGTACGTATACAAAAGAGGCACTAAGATTTTTTGTTCATGGAAATGTCTCCGGAGATATGACCGGAAACGTGAGGCCATGGAGGAGGAATTGAAGAACAATGGACAAAAGAAACCTATACATAAGTGACGGGTGGATAAATGCCGGACTGCTCGTAAACAGTCCGGAGCCTTTCGTCGTCGCCCTGGGGGGACGTGGTATCGGAAAGACATATGGTATACTTAAGCACCTTTATTGTAATGAAGTGCCATTCATCTACATGAGGAGGACCCAGACACAGCTCGACGCTGTGACGATACAGCCGCTCAACCCATATAATCAGATAGCTGCAGACCTCGGAGAACATATCACGGCCGAGAAACTGAGCAAACATACGGCCGGCTTTTACCGGTCCGAGCTCGGGGCCGACGGGGAGCTCGTCCGGGATCCGGAGCCTTTTGCCATCGGGATCGCTCTGTCGACGTTCGCCTCAATCCGGTCCTTGTCCGCTGAAAAGTATGAGGTCCTTTTCTTTGACGAGATAATCCCGGAGCGGCACGAAAAACCGATAAAAGAGGAGGGACTGGCCTTTGCCAATGTTCTGGAGAGTCTGAACAGGAACAGAGAGATACAGGGCCGGCCTCCTCTTAAGGTGATCCTTGCGACAAACAGCAACACAATGAACAGCAAGATATTGGACAGTATTGGAGTCGTCGACATCATCGACAACATGACAAGACAGGGAAGTTTTTATAAATCGGTAAAAGGACTCATAGGAATTTATCGTTATATCGACAGTCCGATCACTGAGAAAAAGAGAGCCGGAGCTCTTTATCAAGTCATCAATAACAGGGACTTTACAGATATGGCTCTTGATAATGAATTTTCCCGGAGCGACTACGAGAACGTCCAGACCAAACCACTGGCCGAATACACTCCACTCTGCTCATATGGCAACAGCACGATCATGAAGCATAAGAGCAAAAAGGAGTATTACTGTATCACCGGCATCAAAGCGGAGCATTACGACAAAATGCCTCTGTCAACTAAAGCGTTCCAACGTAAATATTATTATGTATATGGAGCAATGATGGACCGGAGAGTATTCTATCAGAACGTATCCGTTAAAATGGAAATAGAAGGAGCTTTCAAAAATGCCTAAAAACAAATTCTCGGCCGCTGAGATAGAGCGGATCCAGATGTACAATTATCAACAGCTCGGGGAGGCCGTCTCCTCCGGAGAGATGAGCGTCAAGGATCTCCGGAGAGCATACACCCAGATGAGAGATATAGCCGTTAAGAGACTCAAGCGTCTTGAGACGGAAAAGAACGTCAAACAGTTTGGCCGGCCAAATCTCTATATTAATAATGGAGAGTATTTCCGGAAAACAAAAAATCTCGTCGGAGAGTCAGAGCTCCTCCGGGAGATAGCCGACGTCTCCAAATTCCTCAAAAGCAAAAAGAGCACGATCTCCGGCTTGAAAGAGGTCCGTGAAAATACTCTGGAGACTCTACAGGAGGCCGGCTTTAACGTGGACAAGTCGGACTATCTCAACATCATAAAGTTTATGAAGTGGTTTAAAGCCTCAGAATTTTCCAAGCGATACGACTCAGACAGCCCGGTAGTCGCTGAAATATTTAACAGCGAGAAAGCAAATCCGGAAGATTGGAGACGTGCCTTTAATGAATACAGCGGACACGAGACCGGCTCTGCACCGGTTCGACAGTATTGATAAAGATGATCTCCCGACGTTCACAGAGGAGACGACTCCCAGATATCACCGGGGCCGTTATAGGTACAATGCTCAAGTCTGCGCCTTTGACATAGAGACGACCGGACTCCCGGAGATCCAGCAGTCCGTCATGTACGTCTGGCAATTTGCGATCGAGGACTATGTCATAATCGGCCGGACATGGGACGAGCTCCGGACTCTTTTCGGGTGGATAGACGAGCTGTCCGGAGGCCGTCGGACTGTCGTGTATGTCCATAATCTGTCCTATGAATTTCAATTCCTGTCCGGCATCTTTCACTTTAATAATGAGGACGTCTTTTCCATGGACAGCCGGAAAGTTTTAAAAGCTGTTGTCGACAGCATAGAGCTCCGGTGCTCCTATCTGCTGACAAATCTCAGTCTAAAAGCTCTGACTAAACGCTACAATGTAGAGCACCAGAAACTCTCCGGAGAGGACTTTGACTATAGTATCCGGAGATACAGCGACACAAAGCTCACGGATGAGGAGCTCGAGTATTGCATCAACGACGTGCTCGGACTTGTGGAAAGCATCCACCGGATCATGGAGCTCTCTGACGATAATTTATATAGTATACCACTCACGTCGACCGGTTACGTCCGGAGAGTCTGCAAAGAGGCCATGCGGAGCGAACATCTCCAGATCATCAACTCCTATCCGACTTATGAAGTGTTCAAGCTCCTCCGTAAAGCCTTTCGGGGAGGCAATACCCACGCAAACAGATATTATGCGGACGAGGTGATCTCCGGGCCGGTCCGGTCCTCTGATATAACGAGCTCCTATCCTTTTCAGCAAGTCTGTAAGCTGTTTCCGGTTTATCCTTTTGAAGAGGTCCATAGCACAGACATACATTATATAGACAGACTGATAGACAGAGGCAAAGCTGTCCTGTTTCATGTCGCTCTTTCAGACGTTACGACACGAGGCAAATATGTAATAATTCCATATATTCCTCTCGATAAGACCATGTCTCTCCGTAACGCTGTCATTGACAACGGCCGGATCCTACAGGCCTCCTATCTGGAGATCGTCGTCACAGACATCGACTGGCAAATCATCGTCAAACAATACTCTTTCAAAGCATCTCTGATCTGTGCCTATCGGTCCGACTACGGCCGGCTCCCGGACGGACTCCGGGACAGCAACATAGAATTTTATAAGAAAAAGACGGAGCTCAAGGGAGTAAAAGGACAGGAGCTCTACTATATGAAAAACAAAGAGCTTTTAAACTCCATATACGGAATGTCAGTACAAAATCCCGTCAAGCGTTCTATCCTGTTCAATGACGACGGAGAGGATCCGGAGCTCTATGTCGAGGACATGACTCTCACTGATGAGGAGCTACTCCTCCGGAGCAAACGAAAAGCGTTTACATGCTATCAGTTTGGAGTCTGGACTACGGCCCATGCCCGGAAGTCACTGGAGGACGGGATAGACATATGCGGAGATGATCTCCTTTACTGTGACACGGACTCGTGCAAGTATATCGGGGACCATGACTTTACAGCATACAATAAAGAGGTCCAGAGCCTCGCAGTCTCCGGAGGCCTGTACGCTACCGACATCAAGGGGATCACTCATTACGGAGGAGTCTACGAGCCGGACGGAGAGTACAGCGGCTTTATTACACAGGGAGCAAAGAAGTATGCCTATGTCGAGGATGGAAAGCTCCATATTACAGTGAGCGGAGTAGGCAAGAGAGCCGGAGCGGAGGCACTGTCCAGAGCCGGAGGCCTTGATGCGTTCAGGGAGGGATTTGTCTTTCATAATTGTGGCAAGACGGAGAGCATATACAACGACACGGATCTCGGATGGATAAACACGGACGGCCGTCAAGTCTATGTCTCCCGTAATGTATTCATCAACAACCAAGACTATACACTCGGCCGAGCCGACGACTACACGGAGCTCTTGAGACTGTCCAAACAGGACATAAACAAAATTTACACTCATTTGAAAAATTTATACGCATAAGAAAATTTTCAAAAATCTCAATTTTCTATTGCTTTCTGCTGTCAGAGTGGTATAATAAAATTGTCCTTATGGATAATACAGTTTCGGAGGAGATCACAGTGAAAACCATAACAACCACATGGCAAGACCGTTCCGGCCGGACGCACAGCAAAAGCGTCACCGTGGCCAATAGCAAAGCATCGAAAGCATATAAAGAAGCAGTGGCCGGACTCAAGGATCTCAACGCAATGTCAGCCAACGTCGGGATCCAGTGGGCAACACCTCCCAAAAATCCAAAAGCGAGATAAGGAGGACACGATAATGACACTTAATTGCGGACGGTTCACCGTCGAGATCAAGGCCAAGGGTGTGATCAATGACACCAAATTTAATAAGGAGGATCTCAGCCTGTTCCTCAGCGAGCTCCAGATGGTTTACACGGACTCGGCCAATTTCCAGAGGATGCAAGGTAATCTGCCGCTTGCGTATGAATATCTTGACACGGCCAAGCAGATAGCCAGAGCTCTTTCATCCATTGATAATTGATCTCAGCTAAAGCTCATCGGATCCCGGTGAGCTTTGACGGGGACCAATACTTTATAAAAGACCTCTCCCCGGAGGCAAAGGAGAAATGAATATGAACTTTATCCAGACCAACATCGACCAGAAAGACAAAAAGCAGATCTACCGCATGACCAAGGGCGACAGCCTCAAGATACAGGACGTCGCAAAAGGGACCTCGCTCCCGGTGGACCTCTTTGCAGTGTACGAGGAGGAAAAGACTCGCAACAAACAGGGTGGAGGCACTGAGACCTACACCGAGACTGTCCTCTGCTTCACCTCCAACGGCAAGAAGTACGGCACGATCTCCCAGACCTTTATTAAGTCATTTCTTGAGATCGTCGACGTGATGGAAAGTGATCCGTTTGCCATCATCATCACCGGAGGCAAGACCAAAAACGGCCGGGAGTACGTCAATTGCGAGCTCGACTGTGACGAGGACTGATCCCTAAAACAGCTAACGATCATCAGCTCATAAATTATCTCCTCCGTGATGGGGCCCGGCATTGTCCGGGTCCTTTTTTCATGTCCGGGCACAGGATCCCGACCGGGACCGATCACCGGCACGAGCTCCGGCATGATCACCGGCACGATCCACCCGACCACCGGCACGATCCACCGG
>JAFZFH010000101.1 GCA_017555965.1 Bacteroidales bacterium | reverse complement strand
TATCAATCTTATCGGGACACTGAGGGAACGTCTCGTTGTCATCGTTGATGATGGCCTTGGTTTCCCTGCGGGCAATCATGCTGACAACCCATACGAGTCCGACAAATCCTATAATAGTAAAGATCGCATATAGTCCATGCCGAGGAAACGGAATGATGTAAGCGGCAGCTGATATCGCACCGACAACGGCAACAATCTTCAGGTCTACCTCACGGGCCTTGCTTGACCTTGTGAACATTCCCAAGGAAATAAGCACAAGGGCAGCGAACTTGGTCTTCAATGAATGGCTGAAGAGAGGGCTTTTAGACAGGCGACGGCATAGGTTATCAAAGACATACCACGACAAGCCTGAATTCTCCCATAGCGGGTGAGCATAGTAGTATAGATTCAATAAGAGAAGCAGCACCCCGAAAAGGATGCCGAAATAAAAGTACTTCTCATATTGATTCTTATTGAGCATGCTACATCTTCATTCCCTTGGACTTCTTCCTTGATTTGCTGTAGATATCCTTCGACTGTGATCGTCCGCCGCCAAGGCTGGAGAGGAGGTCTCCCAGCGTCGCCATACCCACCAGCGGTTCCTGCTTGGTGTCATTGTACCTCTGGGCCCACTGGCCTAGAGATTCCGCATTCCTGAAGTCTGCCAGAGACACATCCTTCAGATCTGAGAGGTTATGTACGCTCTTGGTTTCGTGGTCTACGAACATCACTTTAGAAATCAGTCCGTCATTGTTTCTGGCAATCTTCACATCGACGTTTTCTGCCGCCATCATCGCACGGAAATGCTTCTGGCTGAGGGATTCCACCAGGCATTCCGAGCATAGTTCGGATAGTTCTCCAGTCCCATAATATGCCTTTGTTTTATTGCACTCCCTGATACGGGCCTCGAACATCTTAGCAGGATCAAACGAAAGGTCTCTCCTAGAGATTGGTACCGTGCAGACCTTTCCCTTGGCATCAAGGCCACGGAAGACCATCCGTAACGGCAATTTCGACACTTCGGTAACCGACACCCCATATGTATTCAGAAGGAAGCTGAACTGGTTGTACGATGAGAATCTATACGTACAGCAGTATCTGATTATAGCGTCAATCTGCACTGCCGTATCGGCTTTTGCTGGAGTGAACCTGGCCATATAGGTCTGCACCCTATCCAGCTGCTCGTTCGTGGTGCATCCCACGATGAATCCGTATTTCATTGACAGGGTTTCCTGCAGCAGAAGGCATCTCCTGTTCTCCTGACGGCTGGGGATCTTACGGCCGTTGCTGTCGGTCCTGATGGAGACCACATGATAATGCACCCTACCAATATCATCGTGACGATATATGGCATAAGGCTGTTTGGCATAACCCAGTCCTTCCATGATATCCGAGACCAGTTCCTTCACCTCCTCCTCACTCATCCTCTCTGTAATTGAAGGGTTCACTGACATATGAAATGATAATTCCTTGGAGCTGAAATTGCGCTTTTCATAACGCTTTATCGTGTCATGAAATGTGTTCAGATCAGCGTCAATATTGGCCGTCTGAATCACTTCTGCATCCCCTTGGGAAACCTTCTTATCATTGTATTCCAACGCACTTTTCATAGTCGGACTGGAAGCCATAATCTTGATAACCATCCTATAGTGGCTTGAATGTAAAGTCAACAGACATATCTCATTTCTCCTTGGAATCTACCAAATCAATGAGCTTCGCCGAGATGTGTGCATTCAGATATGTCTTGCCATCCTGACCATTCGACTGCCAGATGGATAACGGACCCATCACACACACTGTCCTTCCTTTCTTCAGGAAGTGGAAGACTCCTGTAGTAGGATGGGTGACATCATAATAGGTGGTTCTTGTATCGTCGCCCTTCTTCTCATTTACAGCGACTCTGAAAGCGATGAACTGGCTGTTGCCGTCCTTGCTCTTCTTCAGTTCGGCATCTTCTACGATCTTGCCGACAATGTGGATGAATTGTGTCATATTCTTATCTGTTTTAATGGGTGAATATCCTTCATTGACCTTGTATTCTATGTCCTCAAAAAGGTCTATCAGAGAGTTCATGGAACTCCTGATCTCCTTGGCCAGCTTGTTCATACGGCTGAAGTTTTTGTTAACCTCGGCCATATTTCTCGGCCCCGGCTCGTCTATCCGCTCCAGCAGGTGAGAAGCTATGCGGTTGTAGTCCGCTCCAAATCCGGCAATCCTCTCCCGTACGGAACTGAGCATAGCGCGGATCTCTTCTGTGGAGAGATCCTTCGGTTTCCTCACAATAGTGCGATGCCCGAAGATCTTCACGCGGATGTACTTCGAGAGATTAGTGTAGTCATCCGCACGCATCTGTTCTTCCAGGCGGGAGCACTCACTGGCCGTCAACCGGAAAGATTTCGTGATCATTTTCGGATTATCTTCCTTTGAACTCATATTGTCTTTGTATTACAATTGCCCATCTTGCTTATTGTGAAAAACCGGGCAATTTTTACCCCTTGCTTCGAACAAAATTAGAAACTCTTAACCTAATTTTCAAGCATTTTTAACATTATCAACACGTTGACTATCAAGAAGATAGACAACGATTGACATAGATATTTAACGAGTTAAAGTCACCGACATTCTCTTTCCTATTTCGGCAAAAATGTGTATCTTTGTTAAACTATGATGACCTCGAGAACATACCATTCCCTGCATCTTGACATCGTGAGTTTCGATTCAAGTAGTATAATTTATATCCTTCTGCCACATAGACTTCCGGCTGAAGAACTTACTGCTATAGAGGAACTGTCCACTAGATTCGAGACAAACATTGTCGCAATCTCTGAGATGGATTGGAACAATGAGATGACTCCCTGGAAGGCTCCGGCAGTCAAGGAGGGAGAGTTCGGTGGTCGTGCAAGCCAGTTCCTGGACCGTCTCAAAGGAGACATCATCTTTAACCTTGAAAGTTCCCTGCAGATCAGAAACCCCAAGAGATACCTTATCGGATTGTCTCTAGCCGGATTGTTCTCTGTCTGGGCAGGCATCAAGAAACCATTCTTTGAGGGCGTTGCAGCAATATCTGGATCCTTTTGGTATGATGGATTTGCAGATTGGCTCATGAAGCAGGAAGAGCTTGGATGCGTGCGTTTCTATATCTGCATGGGAGAAGTGGAGAAGGAGACGAAGATCAAGAGGTTTGCAAGCATTGAGGAGGACACCATGAAGGTGGTAGAAACCCTTATGATAAAAGGAGCAGAGGTAGCCTTCGAGGTGACTGAAGGAGGCCATAACTCCCCCGTCCTTCCACGTATCGAGAAATCGGTAGTATCATTATTAGGAAATCAGTAGTATAATTTTCAGATAGCTGTATCATAGAATTACTCTAATTCGAAGGTAGAAAGCACCATAAAGAGACTTAAAATCAGTAGTATAATTATTGACGAAATTGACTAACAGGAACAAAATTGGAATCGGTATCCGCATTACAGATGTCTTAAAATCAGTAGTATAATTTCTCCAATTTACCCAGATTCTTTCGGCAAAATTGCCGAAGCCGTAATAAAATCCGCATTCTAGATACTTAAAAATCAATAGTATAATTTTTTGCCCACGGACGAAAGCCGTTTCGTCCATAAAGATATGATTCAACAGACCACATTCCATCTTTCAGCAAAGCGCAGAGGCTGCCACCTGGTGACTCAGGAGATCCTTGAGCATCTCCCAAAGCCGCTCCCGAAGACAGGCTTGCTGAACCTCTTCGTACAGCATACCTCATGCGCGCTATCCATCAACGAGAACTATGATCCGGATGTGCGTACGGATATGGAAGCTATCCTGAACCATATGGTGAAAGAAAGGGAACCATACTATGAGCACACCATGGAAGGCTCGGATGACATGCCGGCACATGCCAAGTGTTCTCTTTTCGGAGTTAGCCTGACTATTCCGATTACCAATGGAAAGCTTAATATGGGAACCTGGCAGGGAATATATCTGTGCGAGTTCCGCAATCACGGTGGAAGCAGAAAGGTAGTGGCCACGATTTACGAATAGGGCCATATCCGAACGCGTTATTTGACGCAGATTAAGAATAAAATATAATATTCACATAGTTACTTTATCTGCGAGATACAAGCATGGCATTCGTGCTGGGCTTTCTTTGTCTGGCAAGACTATTGCAGATATACACTATAAACAACTATACCAGCCGATGAAGAAGCAAATGACGCTTTCCACTGACAGAAAGTCAGCATTAGAAGGCGAATACATAGAGATCAGATGGGCATGTGATGCATGTCCGGATTCATTATATCTGGCAATAGATTCCGAACGCACGCAGTACAACATCGCGGTGTCGGATTCCGGGACAACACGAATACCGGTTCTCAAGTCAAACGGAAAGATGACCGTCAAGCTCATCGGCATCATCTCCGGCAAGAAGGTCACCGAGAGCGTTGACATACGCGTAAAGGACGCCAAACGAGCAAAATCGAACGCACCCCTTTCAAGCCGCATGAAGATATTCGGCGAGAAGATGAAGGCGAAGTGGTATGTCTTCAGGGCCAACATGAAGTACTGGTGGCTCTCTCAGAAGAAATGGCAGAAGGCCCTTTGGATTGCGCTGCTGGCTCTCTGGCTTGGATTGATCTTCTCATCCATAGGAAGAAAGCCTGAGGTGAAGGTCTCATCAGACCAGGTCCAGACAGCATATCTGATGCGATAACTATGACTTCCGGTTTACCGGAGCATCAGAGATTTTCATATTAACATTAAAACGATTCGTGCTTTATGATAATCAGCATACTTACCATTCTCCTAGTGATTGCACTGCATCTGTTTCCAAGACGGATCAGGGAGAAGGTGTTGTATAGGATAAAGAGAGCATATGCAAGAATCAGAAAGGCATTTAAAACACATAAAGCAATATAATTATGACAAAGGTATACGTAATGGAAAGCTGCCCGGACTGCACAGATGTCAAGCAGCTGTATAGGAATAATCCGGAATATGAACTCATAGACATCGGTCAGCAGGCAAGAAGTCTGAAGGAATTCATAGCACTTCGAGACAGCCATCCGGCTTTCACAAAGGTACGCGAACGTGGCAATATCGGCATTCCATGCTTTGTAAAAGAGGATGGTTCCGTATTCATCAGCCTTAAGTACTATGATGAATCAATGGCAGCCGTGACAACACAGGAGTATACTGCAGGTTCCGCATGCAACCTTGACGGAACAGGATGCTGATTCAATCATATTTCATAGTTAGTTTTTGTGTAGTGGTCCTGCTTCGATGTGAATCGAAAGCCGGACTATTTTTGTAACTTTGTTGACATGACAGGAGAATATTACAGACATTTCAAGGGCAACGTCTACCGTGTCCTTCACATAGCAAAACATTCGGAAACCCTCGAGGAGATGGTCGTATATCAAGCCATGTATGGTGAAAGAGGCATATGGGTAAGGCCCAAGTCCATGTTCGAAGAAGTGATCGAGAGGGACGGGAAGACCTTTAGGCGATTCTCTCCGATTTCTGCCAAGGAAGCCGAGAAAATTATCAACAACCTGTAGGGCGTATCGCAAAAAGTTATATCTTTGCATCCCTTTTTGAAAAAAGGGCCAAACTGCCGATGTAGCTCAGTTGGCCAGAGCACGTGATTTGTAATCTCGGGGTCGTGGGTTCGACTCCCTCCATCGGCTCAAAAGTCTGAACATTGGTGCGGTAGTTCAGCTGGTTAGAATACCGGCCTGTCACGCCGGGGGTCGCGGGTTCGAGTCCCGTCCGCACCGCAACAGGGAGCATAGCTCAGTTGGTTTAGAGCATCTGCCTTACAAGCAGAGGGTCGGGGGTTCG
>JAFZFH010000100.1 GCA_017555965.1 Bacteroidales bacterium | reverse complement strand
TCTTGTGGGAGCAGAGGGAGTCGAACCCCCGACCCTCTGCTTGTAAGGCAGATGCTCTAAACCAACTGAGCTATGCTCCCTCTAAAACAGGACTGCAAATATACGAACATTTTTTAAATCTCCAAAAAATATTGCAACTTTTGACCCTGTTTTTTTAAATCACTTGTTAAAAATCCCTTACTTCACTCAGGATAACAATCTATGAGCTCGGGATGACAAGTTAGTTTGCCGGTGCAGCTGCTGGCTGAGCTTTCTGCTCCTTGACACCAGCTAAGCGATCGAAATCAGACTCGCTGATCATCTTGCAGTTACCGTTGAATGTAGCTCCAAGCTCAACAGAGAGTTTACGGATATTCAGATTACCATTTACGACACAGCCATCTTTGAGATTGAGGGTGTCCTTAACGAAGATATTGCCCTCTACTTTTCCCCAGAGATCAATATTGTCGCATACGATATCGCCCTTGATATGAGCACTCTCGCCAATCACAACACGGCCTTTGCTCTGAAGTTTGCCCTCGAAGGTTCCGTCGATACGGATATCGCATGGTGAAAGGATTTCACCTTTGATCACTGTACCTGCAGAAATTCTGCTGATAGCATTTGCATTAACTACCGGTTCCATCTTTGCCATAGTGTATTTATTGTTTGCTAATATATTAAAAATCTTATTTCAAATCCTTCGGCTCCGCTCATGATGACAGGTTACTGCTCCTTTCCGTGGCAGTTCTTGTACTTCTTACCTGAACCGCAAGGACATGGATCATTACGACCCACCTGCTTTTCAACATGTACAGGAGCATTACTCTTCGCCTGACCTCCGTTGGTCACGAGATCACTCCTGCTTGTCTGAAGCTTGCTGATATCAGTCGCAGGGCGACGCTGAGGCGGCGCCTGGCGAGGTGCAGCTGCTGCATCAGGAAGCGGAATCTGTGCTCTCATAAGGAATGAAAGCACATTCTTGTTAAGATCCTCGAGCATCTGGCTGAAGAGGTTGAAGCTCTCGAACTTATAGATAAGGAGCGGATCCTTCTGCTCATATGTAGCATTCTGAACAGACTGCTTCAGGTCGTCCATATCGCGGAGGTGCTCCTTCCACTTGTCATCAATCTCAAAGAGAGTGATAGCCTTGCTGAGAGCTCTTGATATCTCCTTACCCTGTGACTCATATGCCTTTGCAAGATCTACAGGAAGATGAAGTCCCTTGCGTCCGTCTGAGATAGGTACATAGATATTTGTTCCTGCAGCTGTCTCAGAATACTTGCTGTACATATCGTTGATGAAAGGCAGAGATCTCTGAGCCACTGTATCCATACGACGCTGATATGTCTTGAGCATGTTCTCATGAAGCTTTGCAATGATATCCTTTGCATTTGCACCATTGTAGAACTCCTCATCGAAACCAGGCTCGATAGAAAGCGACATCATTACATTTTCAGAGAACTCATCATATGGCATTCCCTCTGATCTGTCAACGATGATCTGAGCGATATCCTGCATCATGTTCATCACATCGATCTCGACACGCTCACCTGAAAGTGCATTACGTCTCTTTGTATAGATAACCTCTCTCTGAGAGTTCATCACATCGTCATATTCAAGGAGTCTCTTACGGGTACCGAAATGGTTTTCCTCAACCTTCTTCTGCGCATTCTCGATCGACTTGCTGAGCATCGGAGCCTCAAGAGCCTCATGCTCCTCGAGTCCGAGACGGTCTACGATACCAGCAATCTTCTCAGATCCGAAGAGTCGCATAAGCTTATCCTCCAATGAAATGAAGAATACAGATGAACCAGGGTCACCCTGACGTCCCGAACGTCCACGCAGCTGACGGTCTACTCGACGGCTGTCATGACGCTCTGTACCGATGATTGCAAGTCCACCAGCGTTCTTTACTTCGTCCGGAAGCTTGATATCGGTACCACGACCGGCCATATTGGTTGCGATTGTCACAGTCGAAGGCTCTCCGGCATGCTTTACAACCTCAGCCTCACGCGCATGCTGCTTCGCATTGAGGACCTGATGGTCGATACCGCGAAGACGAAGCATACGGCTGAGGAGCTCTGAAGTCTCCACATCAGTTGTACCTACAAGGACAGGACGTCCCTCCTTTGTAAGTTCCACAACCTTTGCGATCACAGCCTCATATTTTGCTTTCTTAGTCTTATAGATAAGGTCATTCTGATCGATACGCGCGATAGGCCTGTTGGTAGGGATCACCACTACATCGAGCTTGTAGATAGACCAGAACTCACCTGCCTCTGTCTCCGCAGTACCGGTCATACCGGCAAGCTTGTGATACATACGGAAATAGTTCTGGAGGGTGATGGTCGCGAATGTCTGGGTCGCAGCCTCAACCTTCACATTTTCCTTCGCCTCGACTGCCTGGTGGAGTCCGTCGCTCCAACGGCGGCCTTCCATGATACGGCCTGTCTGCTCATCAACAATCTTGATCTTTCCATCCTGAATGATATAATCGATCTCCTTGTCGAACATTGTATATGCCTTAAGGAGCTGATTTACAGTATGTACACGCTCAGACTTGAGTGCAAAATCAGCAAGGATGTCATCCTTCTTCACCTGCTTCTCCTCAACGCTGAGTTCAGAGTTCCTGGTCACCTCAGCAATCGCAGCACCTACATCAGGAAGAACGAAGAAGTTAGGATCTGAAAGGTTTCCGGTAATGAGGTCACGTCCCTTATCTGTCATATCGACAGAATGCATCTTCTCGTTGATCACGAAGTAGAGCTCGTCTGTGATGAATGGCATTTCGCGTTCATTGTCCTGGATATAGTAGTTCTCAACCTTCTGGAGAAGCTGCTTCATACCAGGCTCGCTGAGGAACTTGATGAGAGGCTTATACTTAGGATAACCCTTGAATGCTCTGAAAAGGAGAACACCGCCATCCTTCTCATTTCCTTCAGCGATAAGCTTCTTTGCATCATTGAGGAGCTGATTTACAAGAGTCTTCTGACTTGCGTAGAGACGTTCCACAAGAGGCTTGTACTCCATGAACTGCTGATCCTCTCCCTTAGGTACAGGACCTGAGATGATGAGCGGAGTACGCGCATCATCGATAAGGACAGAGTCAACCTCATCGACAATGGCAAAATGATGTTTCTTCTGCACGAGGTCCTTCTGGGACATCGCCATATTATCACGAAGGTAGTCGAAACCGAATTCGTTGTTGGTACCGAATGTAATGTTGCAGCCATAGGCCTTTCTGCGGGCATCACTGTTCGGCTGATGCTTGTCGATACAATCTACGCTGAGACCGTGGAACATATAGAGAGGTCCCATCCACTCAGAGTCTCGCTTTGAGAGGTAGTCGTTGACTGTAACCACATGCACACCCTTGCCGGCAAGGGCATTCAGGAATACAGGAAGCGTAGCTACGAGAGTCTTACCTTCTCCGGTAGCCATCTCTGCAATCTTTCCCTGATGGAGGACTATACCACCGATGAGCTGAACGTCATAGTGTACCATATCCCAGGTAACTTCATTTCCACCAGCCATCCAATGGTTCTGCCAGATTGCATGATCACCGTCGATTGTTACGAACTCTTTTGTAGCACTGAGGTTACGGTCAAAGTCAGTTGCCTTTACGCGGATCTCAGGGTTCTGAGCAAATCGGCGCGCTGTTGACTTCATGATTGCAAATGCTTCAGGGAGGATCTCATCAAGAACCTTCTCGATTGTCTCATCAATCTTCTTGACAAGCTTATCCTGCTCAGTTGCAAGAGCTTCCTTCTGATTAAGAGGAATTTCCTTCTCGAGCTCAACCTTGATCTGTGCAACACGTGCTTCATCAGATGCAATCGCTGCCTGAATCATATCCTTGAGAGCCTGGCATCTTTCACGAAGTTCATCATCGCTAAGCTGGTCAATCGTCTTATATGCCGCAAGCACCTTGTCAAGGGTAGGCTTGATGGCCTTCATGTCTCTATCGGCTTTTGTACCGAATATCTTCTTGAAAACGTCTGTAAATGACATATCTTATATTATTTTATTCATGATTTGGAACAGTCACGCACACTTCGGCGCAGACAACCTGCAAATATAGTGACAATCTGTGATTTATCCAAAAATGGAGGGGGTTTCTGTCATTTTGGCAGAAACAACTACGATAGGAATATGACCGATATGACAAACAGTATTACATTGAAACAGAATCTGTCATTTCCGCAAGACAGAAACGGAGAGAGTCCTTCCAATATGGGACACCGATACCGAAGGTCACCTTTACCTTCGACTTGTCGAGAACGGAATAGTGAGGTCGGGCAGCCTTTACTGGAAACTCTTCTGTCTTACAAGGAGTCACTTCACACAAGTTTCCGCTAAGTTCACAGACCTCGCATGCAAGGTCATACCAAGAGCAGACACCCTCGTTGGTATAATTGTATATTCCTGTCTTAGAGAGATTTCCCGGTTCAAGGAGAGTCAGAATGAATTCTGCAAGATCTCCGGCATAAGTCGGAGTTCCGACCTGATCGGACACAACTTTCAGAAGAGGGAGCAGGGCGCTCTTAGTAAGGATGGTCTTGACGAAATTCCTCCCATATGAACTGTACAGCCACGAAGTGCGGATGATGAAATAGCGGACACCTGAAGCGAGGACAGCAAGTTCGCCCGCGAACTTGGAGCGGCCGTAGGCGCTCAGCGGCGCAGGCGCCACGTCCTCGTCATAAGGCTCGGATCGGTTTCCGTCAAAGACATAATCTGTGGAGATATGTATAAGCACAGCATCTGCAGACTTGGCGGCTTCTGCCAGCACCGCCACCGCCTCGGCATTGATTTTAAAAGCCTTATCCTCCTCAGATTCAGCCCTTTCCACATCAGTATACCCTGCACAGTTGACAATGACATCTATCGAATGGTCTTTAACGACCTTCTCCACAGCAGCACGATCTGTAATATCCAGACGCACCATATCGCCACATGCTTCCGAACTGAAATAGGTGTATATGAATCTGTGTTCAGAGTACTTAGTCACATCCATGAGAACACGACCAAGCTGTCCGCTTCCACCTGTAACCAATACATTCATATCTATAAGTAATAGTCAACTGAATAATCAAAAAGTCCGTCAGCATCCTTAAGATTCGGATGACACTTATCCTTATCGGACAAAATCACCTTGTCCGCAGGAATACACCAATCTATACCCAGTTCAGGATCATCCCATGCGAGAGATCCTTCGCTCTGAGGTGCATAATAATCATCGCATTTATATTGAAATACAGCCTCTTCAGACAAAACTGCAAAACCATGTGCAAATCCCCTGGGAATAAACATCTGCCTATGATTCTCTTCAGAAAGCTCAAAAGCTACATGCTTACCGAATGTCGGTGATCCGACACGAATATCCACAGCTACATCCAGGACCTTTCCTTTAATCACGCGCACCAGTTTGCTTTGCGCAAAAGGCGGCTTCTGAAAATGAAGTCCCCTGATCACTCCATAGCACGATCTGCTTTCGTTGTCCTGTACAAACTTGACTTCGCGCACATTCGCAGCAAAGTCTCTTTCCGAAAAGGACTCGAAGAAATAGCCACGATGGTCACTGAACACTCTTGGTTCAATGATCAACACCTCAGATATATCCGTCTGTATTACATTCATAGACATTGCTTTTAAAGAAGACCTGAATCATCCGGAGTATACCCCGGATCAGGCGGCAGTACTTTGCCAGAAGCGACAGCACCTGCACCTGCTGCAACCGCCAAAGCATCGCAGCGTTCATTCTCGGGATTACCGGCGTGTCCCTTGATCCAATGGAATGTAACCCGATGAAGTTTATACAGGTTGGAAAATCTCATCCAAAGATCAGGATTCTTCACCTTGGCATACCCCTTCCTCTGCCAATTGGCCAGCCAGCCTTTATTGATGGCATTGACCACATACGAAGAGTCACTGTACACATGAACCTCAGCATTCTGCCATCTGATGGCCTCCAGGCCCTTTATCACAGCCAGTAGTTCCATCCTGTTATTGGTAGTGACACTGAATCCTCCGGACATCTCCATTTCTCTACCGGCACATTTAAGCACCACCCCATAGCCTCCGGGGCCCGGGTTCCCGCTGGATGCGCCGTCAGTAAAAAGGAAAATCGGCGGTCTCTGCTGATTCTGTTCAGCCATATTACTCGATGATTCTTCCGCCTCTAGGCTTGATCTCTGTATCCGGCATCTTGATGGTCATGCGGTTTTCCACAAGATCATCATAGTCTGAGCGCTTGTTATAGATATCTATGGCAGTATATATTGCGGCCATCATCGAACGAGGATCTGCGAGATCGCGGCCCGCCATCTCGTATGCTGTTCCATGATCCGGCGATGTTCTTACAATCGGAAGCCCTGCAGTATAGTTCACTCCATCCTCGAATGCAAGAGCCTTGAACGGAGTAAGTCCCTGATCGTGATACATAGCCAATACCGCATCGTACTTACTGTAGTTTCCAAGTCCGAAGAATCCGTCAGGAGAGTATGGGCCGAATGCCAATATACCTTCCTCGTTTGCAGCTTTCACTGCAGGAAGGATGATCTGCTGTTCCTCATCACCGAGAAGTCCGCCATCCCCACAATGAGGATTAAGTCCGAGCACTGCAATCTTAGGCTGATCCACTCCGAAATCTCTCTGAAGAGATGCCTTCATGAGACGGAGCTTCTGGATGATCTTTTCCTGAGTTATGCTTGAGCACACATCCTTTAGAGAGATATGACCGGTAACCACACCTACCTTGAGGCGGTCGCATACCATGATCATGGCAACCTCATCCACTCCGAATTCCTTCTCAAGATACTCTGTATGACCGGTATATCCGAATCCCTCGCTGGCCATTGCCCTCTTGTTGAAAGGCGCAGTCACCAGCACGTCAATATATCCTTCCTTGATATCCTGAACGGCTCTTTCCAAAGATGTCATCGCCGCCTTGGCAGACTCAGGAGTAGGCTGACCGGGCTCAACAAATACATTTTCAGGAAGACAGTTGACGATATTCACCCTCTTCTGATGTACGTCCTTTGCAGATGATATTACATTTGTATTTATCTGGTCGAGGTTATGGATCTGTTTCTTATAGAATCCGAAGATCTTTGACGATCCGTAGATTACAGGAGTACACATGTCAAGTATCCTTTCATCTGCCAGCGCCTTGATGATCACTTCGTATCCGATACCGTTTCCATCACCTTGAGTGATTCCGACAACTAATTTCTTTGCCATAGTGTATATGTATTTATTTTTGATTTCAGTTTTGTCCAAATAACCTACAAATATAGCTATAATTTATAATTGCTCCACAATACATATCACACAAAAATTATTATATTTGCCTTATTATGGCACATGGACTTGATATGGAGATTCAATTTCTGCCTGGAGTCGGCCCCAAGAGGGCTGAACTTCTGCGGAAGGAACTGGCGGTGGAAACCGTCGGAGATCTGCTGCGTCTATACCCTTTCAGATATATTGACAAAAGTTCAATAGTAAGGATCTGTGATGCCAGACCGGACATGGCCTACCTTCAGATAAGGGCAAAAGTAACGAGGGCAGAACTTTATGGATCCGGTGAAGCTGTTTCCGAAGGTGCTGCCGTGAAATTCAATACAATACGCAGGATGAGCGTATGGGTGAGCGACGGAACCGGAGATATGGAAATGGTATTCTTCAAGGGTATCAAGTGGATGCATGAAAAGCTGAAGCCGGGAACTGAATTCATATTCTTCGGCAAGCCGACCGCATTCAACGGAAGAATGAATATGGTTCACCCTGAGGTAGATGCGGCTCCGACTTCAGCAGGTCCTGCCGTTTCCGGCCCTCCGATGGGGGCGGCATGCATGACGGGCGTCTATCCAAGCACAGAGAGACTGAAGAATGCAGGAGTGACCGGAAAGGTGATGAACAAGATGATGGAAGCCGCACTTGAAAGAGGCCTGCAGTATACTGAAGAGTCATTACCTGAATATATAATGAAGCAGTGCGGACTTGTACCTCTGCATTTTGCACTCAGAAACATCCACTTCCCCAAGGATATGATTTCCCTGGAGAAGTCAAAATACAGACTGAAGTTCGAAGAGCTGTTCTATCTGCAGCTTTCGCTACTGAAACAGAAATATGTACGAAGCAGATCCGACCAGGGTATAATGATGCCGAAGGTCGGTGAGGCATTCAACCTCTGCTACAACGCACTCCCCTTCCCTTTGACCGGAGCACAGAAGAGAGTCATTACAGAAATCCGCAATGACATGAAGAGCGGTCATCAGATGAACCGCCTGCTTCAGGGAGATGTGGGCAGCGGAAAGACCATGGTGGCAGTCCTGACTGCACTTATTGCCATCGGCAACGGTTTCCAGGCATGCATCATGGCACCGACTGAAGTACTTGCCCAACAGCATTACAAGAACATCCAGAAATTTCTTGCACCGACAGGTGTGAGGTCCGCCCTTCTGACAGGAAGCAGCAAGACTTCTGAAAGACGCGAGATCCACGCCGGTCTTGAGGATGGAAGCATCGGGATCATAGTCGGCACTCATGCCCTGATCGAAGATAACGTAATATTCCGAAACCTTGGACTTGCCATCATTGACGAGCAGCACAGATTCGGAGTCGAACAGAGGTCCAGACTCTGGCGCAAAGCATCATGCGGAGCACCGCCACACGTACTTGTAATGACAGCTACGCCTATTCCAAGAACTCTGGCGATGACTCTTTATGGAGACCTTGACGTCTCAGTAATCGACGAGCTCCCTCCTGGGCGAAAACCTGTTCAGACAATCCACGCAACAGAGGGCAAACGCCCGGCCATGTACAGGTTCATGAAGGACGAGATCGCAAAAGGAAGACAGATCTTCATCGTCTATCCGCTTATTAATGAAACAGAAAAGCTTGATTACCAAAGCCTTGAAGCGGGAGCGGAGGAAATAATGCAGAAGTTCCCTTTCCCTGACTATAAGACAGCCGTTGTCCATGGAAAGCAGCTGAACGATGTAAAGAAGTTCAACATGGACGCTTTTGCAGAAGGCAGGGCTGACATCCTGGTAGCGACGTCGGTGATTGAAGTAGGCGTTGACGTACCTAATGCATCGGTCATGATCATCGAAAGCGCAGAAAGGTTCGGATTGAGCCAGCTGCATCAGTTGAGAGGACGAGTGGGACGAGGCAGCGAGAAATCATATTGCATCCTGATGACCGGCCATAAGATGAGCAAGGAGTCAAGACACAGAATCGAGCTGATGTGCGCAACAGAGAACGGATTCGAACTGGCCGAAGAGGATATGAAGATGAGAGGCCCAGGAGATCTGGAGGGCACTCAGCAGAGCGGACTGCCGATAAGCCTCAACATCGCATCACTTGCAAAGGACGGACTGATACTTAATGCAGCACGAGATTGTGCAGATGCGGTCTTGAAGGAAGACCCGACACTTACTTCCGACAGGAACCAGATGCTCCGCAAGGAACTTCGCAAGGAGAAATATCAGGTTAAGGACTACAGCAAAATCAGCTGACATATGGTAACGGAATTATTGCAGAAATATATCTGGCTTGTACAGACATTCATTCGTGCAGGCGAAAGAGGTCTCAGCCTTGATGAGATCTCAACAAAATGGGAGGACATGTGGGGCAATGAGTATTCACGCCGTACATTCAACAACCATCGTGAGGCTGTCTTCGAAGTGTTCGGAATACAGATCGGATGCAACAGAAGCACCAACAGGTATCTTATCGAATATTCTGAGAGCGTATCTGACGAAAACGCGGAAACTGCCTGGCTGATCAACACGTTCACAGTCAACAATATGCTGTCACTCGGCAAGGAACGTCTTTCGGGTCGAGTGTCTGTGGAAGACATCCCGTCCGGACACAGACATCTTACCGGCATTATGGGAGCAATGACAGAAAACTTCGAGATCGTCATAGACTACCAGAAATACACAAGCGAAGAGGTCTCGAGATATACCCTCAGGCCATATGCGGTAAAGGAATTCGCCAAACGCTGGTACCTGGTGGCATGGTGCATGGAAAGAAAGGCAGTCAGAGTCTATGGACTCGACAGAATCAAATGTCTTGACATCACAGGCAACACATTCAAGATGCCAAAGAATTTCGATGTAGATGAGAAGTTTGCAACAAGTTTCGGAATCTATATTCCGGAAGGAAAAGGACAGACCATCGTCTTCCGCACTACTCAGAAGGAGGCCAACTTCCTCAGAGACCTTCCGATTCACAGCAGCCAGAAGGAGATCAGCAGCGACGAGCATGTATATTTCGAGATTTTCGTATGTCCGAATGAGGCTCTGATCATGGAATTCTGCAAACATGGAGCAAGGCTGGAGGTAATGTCACCGGAGATTGTCAGAGAGGCTGTAGCCGCAGAACTGAAGCAGGCTGCAGACATGTATGACAGGTAGGAACACAGGAATAAACAATAAAAGTATATATGAAAAAGGTATTAGGTTTCGCTGCACTGGCAGCGGTCGCAATCGGATTATTTATGTTTATGAAAGGGGAAAAACAGGAAATCAGCAGCGAGGGTTATATCGGCAGAAGCGACATGACCGTTGCAGACGGTAAGATGAGTCCGGAAGTACTTCTTGCATTCGGCAGAATGTCAGACCCACAGGTCTCACCGGACGGAACGCACATACTTTATGGCGTAAGCTATACATCTGTAGCTGACAACCGCAGCGTCCGCAACCTCTTCATCTGCAACATCGATAGTTCTGACAATCAGCAGATTACCACATCCGGAAAGAGCATCAGCAATGCTCGCTGGAGCAAGGACGGAAAGAAGGTTGTTTTCCTTTATGGAGGACAGGTATGGACTGCAGGAATCAGACAGAGCAAAGGTTCATGGGAGCTTGCAGACTTCAAGCAGATCAGCAATGTTCCTGCAGGAGTCGGTGAATTCAAGATTTCTCCGGATGAGTCAAGAATAATGTACTTGAGCACAGTCAAGAGCGGCGTAAAGTCCCCTACAGACTGCTACAGCGACCTTGACAAGGCCACTGCTTATACGACAGACGACTTGATGTACCGCCATTGGGACCACACAGTAATGGAAATCCCTCACACATTCGTAGCCGACCTCGACCTCAGAAAGGGCACATTCGGAGAGGGCAAGGACCTTCTCGAAGGAGAGGCAGAACTCTACGAACTCCCTACTGAGCCATTCGGAGGTCTCGAGCAGCTTTCATGGAGCCCTGACAGCAAGTACATAGCATACTCGTGCCGCAAACTTGCAGGTAAGAAATATGCATTCTCGACAGATACCGAGATCTATATATATAATGTAGAGACCGCTCAGACAGAAAAGATCGAAATGGGCGGCGGATACGACACAAATCCGGTATGGAGTCCGGACGGAAGCAGACTTTGCTGGATCAGCATGGAGCGTGATGGCTATGAAGCTGACAAGCAGAGGCTGATCGTCGCAGAAATCGGACAGGAAGCCAAGATCGGAAAGATTCAGGATATCACTGTAGATTTCAAATATAATGTATCATCACCTGTATGGGCAGATGACTCGAAGACCATATATTTCTCAGCCCTTGCTGAAGGAATCCAGGGTATGTTCAAGGCATATGAGGATGCTGAAAGCTGGGATATCGAGCGTATCACAGGTGAGGACATGTGGTATGACTTCGGCTCGCCGTTCCATATCGCAGAGGCAGAGGATGGTTCGAAGACATTCTACACAACATGGTGCAGCATGGACTTCCCTACCGAACTTGTTGCAGTCACAGTCGGAGGAAACAGTTCAACTGAAGCTACCGGAAAGAAGGCTCTGAAGGCAGAATGTCCGATTACAACACAACCTGTTTCGTACAGACAGATAACAGATGAGAACGGCCATATCCTTGATCAGCTCACAGCACATGACACAGAGGCAAGATATGTAAAGACTGTAGATGGCAAGGATATGTTGACATGGGTACTTTACCCACCGCAGTTCGACGCTTCGAAGGAGTACCCTTCGATCCTCATCTGCCTCGGCGGTCCTCAGGGCACATTGAGCCAGGGATGGTCATACAGATGGAACTATCGACTCATGGCATCACAGGGTTATGTGGTCGTACTTCCTAACAGACGTGGAACAACAGCATTCGGCCAGGAATGGACAGAGCAGATTTCAGGAGATTACCCTGGCCTGAACATGCAGGACTATCTGGCTGCAGCACGCGAACTCAAGGCTGAGACATATGTCGGAAAGATGGCTGCATGCGGAGCAAGTTACGGCGGTTATTCAGTATATAACCTCTGCGGAACTCACGGAGACACATTCGACGCATTCATCGCCCACGCCGGAATCTTCAACGAGGAGCACATGTACATGACAACAGAAGAAATGTGGTTCCCTAACTTCGATAACGGCGGCCTTCATGAGACTGTGATCGATCCACGCGTGGGCACTGCGGATGCACCGGTAGGACCTGCAGGCGACGGAGTTACTTTCGGAGGCATCAAGCAGGGCGGTTCACCATGGAGCAATGACCCGAAGGCCGTACGTCATTACAACCTGTCTCCGCACAAGTTCGTGACCAAGTGGCATACACCGCTTATGGTAATTCATGGTGGCATGGACTACAGAGTGCCTGTAGATGAGGGTATGGCAGCATATAATGCAGCTCAGATGATGGGAGTTCCATCAAGACTTCTGATATTCCCGGATGAGAACCATTGGATACTCAAGCCGCAGAATGCAATGCTGTGGCACAGAGAATATTTCAGATGGTTGGAAGAATGGCTTTAACATCAAGGAGCGTCACATTTCAGTGACGCTCTTATTTTTTGTCTGAGCTGTCATCTGATATCATGATGCATATTGCAAAGCATATGATCATTGTGATAAAATATCGCCAGATTCCAAACAGGGCAACTATAAGAAATGCTATTCCGGCAAAGAAACAGATTATTGAAAGAACCTTCTCTATCGTAAGGTCTACAGCTTTCTTTCTGATGTGGATCAACATGATTGCACCGGACTAAATTACACTTTATGTTTATTTTCTTAAACAATCTGGATATTTTTCACAGAATTTGTTAAATTTGCATACAGCGTATTTGGTACGAACAAATATAAAACCACTTTTGTTAATTCCAAACACTTTTGTAAAATATTTTACACAATTTAAGTTAACCACATCACAAAACATGTTAAAAGCAAAGGAAATAGGCAGAAGGATCAAGGAATATTTCTCAGAGGCTGGAATTTCTCAGATAGAAGTAGCTAAAATACTCGATGTACAGCCGGCAGCAGTAAGCAATCAGCTTAACGGACGATCTTTCGGAAAGAACTCAGCAGCAAAATGGAGCAATGCCTTCGGATTCAGAACCAACTGGCTCATTACGGGCGAAGGGCCCATGTTCGATCCTCAGGATTTACCGCACACAGACGGCATGACAGACGACCATCCTGAGCTTAACCACGACGATGACATTCCTGTCGTTCCGGCAAGACTCTTCAGAGCTCCCGAAATCAACACATATGAATATGTCACAACTTCAACCTCCGTCGACAAGCTGCCTCCGGTACCGCATTTTCAGAAACATGACATGTTTGCAACCTGCCCCGGAGATGCAATGGCTCCAAGAATATGCAGAGGCTATCTGATTGCATTGAGAAGAATGCCTAAGGGATCCACAATCATCAACGGAGAGATTTACGTGGTGGATACCTGGTCGAGCGGAATGTTCCTCAGAAAGATAGTTGACAACGGACCAGAAGCAGGAACACTGACACTCATAGCTGAAAATCAGAAAGAGTTCCCGGACTTCGAGCTGCCATACAGCGATATCATCAATGTGTTCCGAGTCGTGGGAGTACTTATCAACAACATATAAAAACAAAACGTCGTCCCGAGCAGGACGACGTTTCCTGTATACATTCAGTCATCGGTTATCCGATCACAAGCACAGCTGCATCATTCTTTGATACTGATATCTTCGTTGAAGCAGAAGCCTTGCTTTCCTTAGGATCATTTCCGCCATCAATAAGACGGACTGACGCCTTTTCAATACCGAGTTCCTTAAGCACATCTTTCACATTCACCTCAAGCGGCTGATCTACTGCATTGACAGCTACAACATACCACTTGTCACCGTTTCTACGTGCAAGAACCACGTTTTCACCAGGGAAACCTGCAATATAACGTGTCTCATCCCATGTAGTAGGAACTTCCTTTACAAAGTCAAGACAAAGCTGAGGTGCGTCTGTAAGGTTATTAGGAGCAAGGGCAAGCATCTGGACTGCGTTCTGATAAAGAACGAGAGTACCAATCTGGAACACGTCTGTTGTGCGACGGGTTGTACCGCGGTTGTTACCACGGCTGAGGCGCTCGTTAAGGAAACAGCCGCCAAACTCCATCGATCCTACAGCATTGCGGATGAACGGATGCAGACATGCCGCCTGAGCCTCCTGCTCACATTCATACTGAGAGAATACGAGATTCTCGGATGCACGTACAGCCTCACTTCCCACATAGTTAGGATAAAGTTTCTCCCATCCGCGAGGAAGGGTTGCACCATGGAAGATACACATGAGCCCGTTGTCATCAGCATCACTCAGGATTGACTCATAGTAAAGCATTGTCTCCTGCTTGTCTCCACCGAAGAAGTCCACCTTGATACCCTTGACACCTATCTCCTTCATCCAGCGCATATCTCTCTTGCGAAGGATAGGATTACTCATGATGTTGTATGGTCCCTGAACGATATCATTCCACCATCCGCTTGAACTATACCACAAGAAGAGATCCACGTTCTTCGACTTTGCATATGCAGCAAGTTCTTCGATTCCCTCATATCCGAGTTTCTCGTCCCAAAGGGCGTCCACAAGGAGATATGGCAATCCCATCTCCGAAGCAAAATCAACATAGGCCTTCTGATCCGGCATGTTCATGCTGGCATCCTGCCATACGATCCAGCTCCAAGCTGACTTTCCGAACTTGTAATCATGCTTGGTCTCATAAAGAGGCTCGATATGATCCCATGCAACCGTTGTTTCAACGATAGGGGCAAGAGTCTTGCCAAGTGTGATTGTTCTCCAAGGGGTTGCTCCAGGAATTGCGATAGCAGGCTCCGATGTTCCGTTGCCGTTATTTTCATCAGGCATAGGGAACTCAATCTTATATGAAGCGCCAACAAGACCTTCTACATTTCCGGAAGTCTCATAATACTCACTGAGTCTCGAGCCACAGAAGCGGCCATCAACACCTGTTTCGCTCACAAGAACCCAGCCGTCACCTCCCAACTGGAAGAGAGCAGGGAATGTATAGCCATGGCCATAATCATTCTTGGCATCAACCGGATTACCTATACCATAGTACTCCTCGTAACTTGGCTTTGTACGCTTCCACCCGATGAGGGCATGGCTCTGTGGAGTCAGATATGTCTTCACATAATTATGCGAAGGGCTATCGTTGAAAGAGAACTCGGTAAGTTCATTCATGATTCTGACACTTCCAGTCTCACCAGCCTTTGGGATAATATAACGAAAGGCTACATCGTTGTTTCCTACTCGGAATTCGACCTGCAAAGTTTCACCTTTAGGGTTGCGGAATGTCACAACTGCCTGATTGACTTTGAATTCTGCCTTAGATGCTTTTGTCCTGTTCATCTCATAGCATCCTTCAAGAGGACTCTGCTCGATGCCGACATACTCAAGTTCTGAAAAATCGAAAGCGTTGGTCACAAGCCCAAGGCGCGATGTGCTGATAAAAGGATTTGAATGATGTTCGACCTGATAATAAGCCTTACCGTTGTCTGTAAACAAATATACATCAGTCACACCATTAGGGCTGGAAATACACCCATGGTCCTCCGCCATAGCAAAAGTGGCCGCGCACATACATGCTGCGGCCACCAATATTGTAGAAATGAAGTTCTTCATTATCTATTCAGATTTAGAACATTGCCTTTACCTGATTGTAGACGTTCTGAGCTGTGAAGCCAAGCTTCTCGTCGAGAACAGTGTAAGGAGCTGAGAAACCGAAGCTCTCAAGACCGAATACCTTACCGTTGCAACCTACGAGACCCTCGAGGTTCACCGGAAGACCTGCAGTAAGACCGAAGATCTTCTCTCCGCATGGAAGAACTGCCTGCTGGTACTCCTTAGGCTGTGTACGGAAGAGACCCTCTGAAGGGCAGCTTACGATACGAACCTTGATACCATCCTCACGAAGGAGGGCAGCACCTGCTACGAGAGTCGAAACCTCAGAACCTGAAGCAACGAGAGTTACATCTGGGTTCTCATCTGAACCTGCTACGATGTAAGCACCCTTCTCTGCCTGAGTGTAGTCGTTTCCGTCAGGAAGCTGAGCGATGTTCTGACGTGAGAAGATGAGAGCTGTAGGAGTGTCAACGTTCTCCATAGCCATCTTCCAGCACTGAGTAGTCTCGATTGAGTCAGCTGGACGAAGAACGAGAACAGAGTTCTTACCGTGGTGGTTCTTGAGCTTCTCCATGAGACGGATCTGTGCCTCCTGCTCAACTGGCTCATGAGTAGGACCATCCTCACCTACGCGGAATGCGTCATGTGTCCAGATGAACTTCACTGGGAGCTCCATGAGAGCAGCCATACGAACAGCTGGCTTCATATAGTCTGAGAATACGAAGAATGTACCGCAAGCAGCGATCACACCACCGTGAAGAGCCATACCGATGCAGCAGCAAGCCATTGTAAGCTCAGCAACACCTGCCTGGAAGAATGCTCCGCTGAAGTCGCCAGGTACGAATGCAGTAGTCTTGTTGAGGAAGCCGTCAGTCTTGTCTGAATTAGAAAGGTCAGCTGATGCGCAGATCATGTTAGGAACCTGCTGTGCGAGAACGCTGAGAACTGCAGCAGATGCATTTCTTGTAGCGTCGCCTGCCTTCTGCTGAACAGCAGCCCAGTCAACCTTAGGAGCAGCACCGCTGAACCACTCAGCCTGTGCAGCAGCCTTCTCAGGATTTGCCTCAGCCCATGCCTTTTCCTCAGCATAACGCTCAGCAACAACTGCCTTGAGCTCCTCAGCACGCTTAGCGTAAAGATCCTTAACCTCGTCAAAGATTACGAATGGGTTCTCAGGATCGCCACCGAGGTTTGCAACTGTATTCTTGAATGCGTCGCCACCGAGAGGAGCACCGTGAGTCTTGCAGTTACGCTCGTAAGAAGAGCCGTCAGCCTTGAGGGCACCCTTACCCATAACGCACTTACCGATGATGAGGGTAGGACGGTCGTTAACGGTCTTAGCCTCGTCGAGTGCCTTGCGGATCTCGTCGCAGTCGTTACCGTTGATAGTGATCACATGCCATCCCCAAGCGCGATACTTCATCGCTGTATCTTCAGTCATAACGTCAGCACACTCAGTAGAGAGCTGAATATCGTTTGAGTCATAGAACATTACGAGGTTGTCGAGAGCAAGGTGACCTGCGATACGGCCAGCACCCTGTGAAATCTCCTCCTGAACACCACCGTCAGAAATGTATGCGTAAACTGTCTCCTTTGCGAAAGTAGGATTACCTGTGCGTGCAGCAAGGAACTTTGCAGCGATTGCAGCACCTACAGCAAATACATGTCCCTGTCCGAGAGGGCCTGATGTATTCTCAATACCGCGGAGAATGTCAACCTCAGGGTGACCTGGAGTAGGTGACTCCCACTGACGAAGCTGTGCGAGCTCCTCGAGGGTGAACTTACCTGCGAGAGCAAGCTGAGAATAAAGCATCGGAGCCATGTGGCCTGGATCAAGGAAGAAACGGTCACGGCCTTCCCACTTTGGATTCTCAGGGTCATACTGAAGGTACTCAGAGTAAAGTACGTTGATGAAATCCGCACCACCCATTGCACCACCTGGATGTCCTGACTTAGCCTTTTCAACCATTGAAGCTGCGAGAATTCTGATATTGTCCGCAGCCATGTTCATTACTTTGTTGCTGTTCATGTCTGTATAATAAGTTAGGATTAAATTGCTTGGATTTTAAAAATCGTATAAAAGTAGTAATTTTTCCCGACATAAACGAAATTATTCGCAAAAACTCGTCAAACAAAAACATTTTATAACCTTGCACCTAATTTATGATAGAATTATATACTCATTTTGACATAAAATGCTATCTTTGCGTAGATTTGCATATACTGAATCAATAAAACAACTAATACTAATATCATGTCACAAAACAACACTGCAAACGAAGCTAAAGGCTTCTACAAATTGTCGTGGCTCCAGAGAATCGGATTCGGTGCAGGAGACATGGCACAGAACCTCATCTATCAGACAGTCAGCATCTGGTTGCTCTTCTTCTACACAAACGTATACGGATTGAGCCCAGCAGCAGCTGCGCTGATGTTCCTCATCGTGCGTCTCGTTGACGTGCTCTGGGATCCTCTCGTAGGTGCATTCGTAGACAAGGGTAACCCTAAGTGGGGTAAATATCGTTCTTGGCTCATCCTCGGAGGTATTCCTCTCGGAGGTCTTGCAATCCTCTGCTTCTGGAACGGTTTCAGCGGCTCAATCGCTTACGCTTACATCACATACGTCGGTATGAGCATGTGCTACACATTGGTAAATGTTCCTTACGGTGCACTCAACTCATCACTCACACGTGATACTGAAGAAATTACAGTCCTCACTTCAACACGTATGTTCATGGCTAACCTCGGTGCTCTCATCGTGAAGTCGCTCCCTATGGTAATCGCCATCTTCGCACCAGTTGCAGCTGACGGTACAGCAATCACAGACAAGCCTGAGTCAGCATCTGCATGGTTCATCACAATGACAATCTTCGCCATCGCAGGTATCGCACTCCTCATCTTCTCTTTCTCACAGTGTAAGGAAAGAGTCGTTATGGATGCGAAGGAGTCGGAGAACGTAAAGGTCAGCGACCTTTGGATGGAGTTCCTCCGCAACCGTCCATTGAGAGTGATTGCATTCTTCTTCATCACAGCATTCTCTATGATGAGCATCGGTAATGCGGCTGACGCTTACTTCATGACTTACAACGTAGGCGCAACTCCAGTGATGACAACAGCATTCATGTGGCTCGGTACTATCCCTGCATTCATCTTCATGCCTCTTGTTCCTGCAATCAAGCGCAAGATCGGTAAGAAGGGTATGTTCTACCTCTTCCTCGGTACTGCTGTGGTAGGTATGGCAATGATGTATGTATTCGTTCATGTAGAGGCTCTCAAGCAGTTCGGCCTCCTCTGCCTCGCTCAGTTCGTGAAGAGTACAGGTATCATCGTAGCGACAGGTTACATGTGGGCTCTCGTTCCTGAGGTCGTTTCTTACGGTGAGTACACATCAGGCAAGCGTATTGCAGGTATCGTGAACGCACTCACAGGTATCTTCTTCAAGGCCGGTATGGCACTTGGTGGAGTAGTTCCTGGCCTCGTTCTTTCAATCGTAGGATTCAATGCAGAGCTTGCAGAGCAGACAGCACTTGCTGAAGAGGGTATCCTCTGGCTCGTTTGCGTAATCCCTGCAGTTCTTCTCTTCCTTGCTATGTTCATCATCTCTAAGTACGAGCTTGAGGACGACGTGATCGACAAGATCAACATGGAAATTGAAGCAAGAGCTAAAAACGCTTAATCACACAATATTCACATAAACACTAACTGAAATGAAAACTCCAAAACGTTATCTTTGTCCTTGGGACTATATGGCAGATCCATCAGTTCACGTATGGGACGGCAGACTTTATATCTACCCATCACATGACTGGGAGCCAGCAGACTTCGTTGAGAACGACAATGGTGACCACTTCAACATGAAGGATTACCATGTATTGAGCCTTGAGGGCGACCCAATGACTGCAGAGGTTGTTGACCACGGTAAGGTTCTCGACGTTGCAGACATTCCATGGGCTGGACGCCAGCTTTGGGACTGCGAGGTTGCAAGAAAGGACGGCAAGTACTACATGTACTTCCCGCTCAAGGATAGAAACGATATCTTCCGTCTCGGAGTTGCTATCAGCGACAAGCCTGAGGGACCTTTCGTTCCACAGCCGGATCCGGTAAGAGGCAGCTACAGTATCGACTATGCAGTCTTCGAAGAGAATGGAGAGTATTATCTGTACTTCGGTGGTCTCTGGGGAGGCCAGCTCCAGCGTTACCAGGACAACAAGGCTCTCGAGAGCGCTTACCTTCCAGAAGGAAAGGAGCCTGCTCTTCCAAGCCGCGTCGTACGTTTGAGCGAGGACATGCTCGGTTTCGCAGAAGATCCAAAGCCAGTTGTAATCCTTGACAAGGAGGGTAACCCTCTTACAGCTGACAATCCATACAGATTCTTCGAGGCATCATGGATGCACAAGTACAACGGAAAGTATTATCTTTCATACTCTACAGGTGACACCCACTACCTCTGCCATGCTATCGGTGACAGCCCATATGGACCTTTCACATATGCGGGCGTGATCATGACTCCGGTAGTAGGATGGACAACACACCACTCTATCGT
>JAFZFH010000099.1 GCA_017555965.1 Bacteroidales bacterium | reverse complement strand
TTAGATGCACCGAATGCCTCGAGTGCCCAAACCTCCATCTCTCCGAAACGCTGTCCTCCGAACTGCGCCTTACCTCCGAGAGGCTGCTGAGTGATGAGTGAGTAAGGACCGATAGAACGTGCATGCATCTTGTCGTCCACCATGTGACCGAGCTTGATCATATAGATGACTCCGACTGTAGCAGGCTGGTCGAACCAGTCACCTGTACCTCCGTCACGGAGATAAGTCTTACCATATCTTGGGAGGCCTGCCTTATCTGTGAAATCACAGATATCGTTAAGGCTCGCACCATCAAAGATAGGGGTGCTGAACTTCACACCGAGTTCCTCTCCAGCCCAACCGAGAACAGTCTCGTAAATCTGACCGAGGTTCATTCGTGAAGGCACACCAAGAGGGTTAAGAACGATATCAACCGGAGTACCATCTGCAAGGAAAGGCATATCCTCATCCCTTACAACCTTTGCAACGATACCCTTGTTACCGTGGCGTCCTGCCATCTTGTCACCAACTCTGATCTTACGCTTCTTCGCCACATATACCTTAGCGAGCTGCATTACACCATTTGGAAGCTCGTCGCCGACCTTGATCTTGTCGAGAACTCTCTTATTACGTGCTGCCTCTTCCTTGTGAGCGATGCAGTAGTTGTTGATAAGCTCTCTGATAAGGATATTTGTGGCTTTGTCATTTGTCCACTTGCTTGTGTTTACATCCTCATAGTCAATTGCGTTGAGGTCTGCAACTGTGATATCCTTACCCTTTGCAATGATCTCGACACCGTAGAGGTCGCTGATGCCTGCACTCTTCTTACCCTGAACGAGTACTGTAAGCTTCTCGATGAATCTTGCTCTGAGTGCCTCAGCCTTAGCGAGGAATTCCTCTTCAGCTCTCTCGATCTTTGCCTTCTGGTCGCCCTTCACACCCTTGCGGCCGCTTTCCTTAGCAACCTTAGAGTAGAGTGCAGTGTTGATCACTGTACCGCTGAGTGAAGGAGTAGCCTTGAGTGATGCATCCTTAACGTCGCCAGCCTTGTCACCGAAGATAGCTCTGAGGAGCTTCTCCTCCGGTGAAGGATCGCTCTCTCCCTTAGGAGTGATCTTACCGATCATGATATCACCTGGCTCGATGTGAGCACCGATACGGATGATACCGTTCTCGTCGAGATCTCTTGTAGCGTCCTCGCTTACGTTAGGAATGTCTGATGTAAGTTCCTCCATACCACGCTTAGTGTCGCGTACCTCAGTGATGTACTCGTCAACGTGTACAGAAGTAAGGATGTCCCAGCGGATCATACGCTCAGAAATCACGATCGCATCCTCGTAGTTGTAACCCTTCCAAGGCATGAATGCCACCTTAAGGTTTCTACCGAGAGCAAGCTCACCGTTCTGAGTTGCATATCCTTCAGTCATGATCTGACCTGTAACCACCTTCTCACCCTTGCGAACGATAGGCTTGAGGAGAATTGTAGTACTCTGGTTTGTCCTTCTATATATAGGAAGCTGATATACTGTAATGTCCGGAGCGAAGCTTACGAATCTCTCGTCCTCTGTACGCTCGTACTTTACATGAATCTCCTTTGCGTCAACATAGACCACCTCTCCGTTCTTCTCAGCTCTTACCTGAGTTCTTGAGTCCATACAAACTCTTTCCTCAAGTCCTGTACCCACGATTGGAGACTCTGGGTTAAGGAGTGGAACTGCCTGACGCATCATGTTCGCACCCATGAGGGCACGGTGGGCATCGTCATGCTCAAGGAATGGAATGAGCGAAGCTGCAACTGAAGCGATCTGGTTAGGAGCAACGTCCATGAAGTTCACCTCTTCCTTTGTTACGACAGGGAAGTCCGCACCAAAACGGCACTGGATTCTGTCTTCAAGGATGTGACCCTCTTCGTCCATCTTCACCTTAGCGAGTGAAACCATCTGGTTCTCCTCCTCCTCGGCGCTCATGTACATCCATCCGTCTGAATTAAGGTTAACCTTACCACCCTCTACCTTGCGGTATGGAGTCTCAATGAATCCGAGGTCATTGATTCTTGCGTAGACGCAGAGTGATGAGATAAGACCGATGTTCGGACCTTCCGGAGTCTCGATAGGACAGAGACGGCCGTAGTGTGTATAGTGTACGTCTCGAACCTCGAAACCTGCACGGTCTCTTGAAAGACCTCCTGGACCGAGGGCTGAAAGACGACGCTTGTGAGTCATTTCTGACAGCGGGTTGGTCTGGTCCATGAACTGTGACAACTGGCTTGTTCCGAAGAATGAGTTGATCACTGAAGAAAGAGTCTTCGCATTGATCAGGTCTGTCGGAGCAAACTGCTCGCTGTCTCTTACGTTCATTCTCTCACGGATAGTACGTGCCATACGTGAAAGACCAACGCTGAACTGGTTTGCGAGCTGCTCACCTACTGTTCTGATACGCCTGTTGCTCAAGTGGTCGATATCGTCCACAACAGCCTTAGAATTGATCAGCTGAATGAGATACTTGATGATCTCAATCATATCAGTGTTAGTGAGAACTCTAGTGTTCTCGTCGACGTTGAGGTTAAGCTTCTTGTTGAGTCTGTAACGTCCTACATCTCCGAGGTCATATCTCTTTTCAGAGAAGAAGAGCTTCTCGATCACATCTCTTGCAGTAGCTTCATCAGGTGGTTCTGAGTTACGCAACTGTTTGTAGATGTAGTTCACGGCCTCCATCTCTGTATTTGTCGGGTCTTTCTGCAGAGTGTTGGAAATGATGGCATATTCGTTTACGTTTGCCTCATCCTTCTGAAGAAGAATAGTCTTCACATCAGTCTCTGACAGTCTTGCGATTGTGTCATCGTCGAGAATCTCACCACGCTCTACGATAGGCATGGTTCTTTCTACCGGGATGACCTCTCCTGTATCATCATCCACGAAGTCCTCGATCCAAGTCTTGAGTACCTTGGCAACGAGCTTTCTTCCCTCGTTAGCCTTGAGGTTCTCAGGTGTAGCTTCAATCTCGTCAGCAAGTCCGAAGATATCGATGATATCCTTGTCACCGTTGAAACCGATAGCTCTGAGGAGTGTTGTTACAGGCAGCTTCTTCTTACGGTCGATATATGCATACATGACATTGTTGATGTCAGTTGCAAACTCGATCCATGATCCCTTGAAAGGAATGATACGAGCTGAATAGAGCTTTGTACCGTTTGCGTGTACGCTCTGTCCGAAGAACACACCTGGTGATCTGTGGAGCTGTGATACAATGATTCTTTCTGATCCGTTAATTACGAATGTACCACCTGGGGTCATGTAAGGAATGTTACCCAAGTATACATCCTGGACTTTAGTATCGAAGTCCTCATGCTCCGGATCGCTGCATGAAAGGCGGAGTTTTGCCTTCAGAGGAACGTTATAAGTGAGTCCTCTCTCAAGACACTCATCAATCGAATACTGCGGAGGATCTATGAAATAGTCGATGAACTCGAGCTTGTAATTGTTCCTTGTGTCTTCGATTGGAAATATCTCCTGGAATACCTGGTAGAGACCCTCATTCCTTCTGTTCTCTGGAGTGGTGTCGAGCTGGAAGAAGTCCTGGAACGACTTCAACTGCACCTCGAGAAGGTCTGGATACTCAAGGAGAATTTTTGATGATGCGAATGAAACTCGCGGATTTCTAGTCTTTATTGACATCTTTCTGCCTTTGATATAGAGAAAAACTTTATTACGACAAAAAGGTTTAGAGCCTAATTGGCCCTAAACCTGTGATTTTTTCCCTTAGGGGAAGGGGTAGAAGTTATTTAATCTCAACTTCTGCACCTGCCTCCTCGAGGGCAGCCTTAAGAGCTTCAGCCTCTGCCTTAGATACCTTCTCCTTAACAGCTACCGGTGCCTTGTCAACGATCTCCTTAGACTCCTTAAGTCCGAGACCTGTAGACTCCTTAACAGCCTTAACTACGCCAAGCTTAGCTGCGCCAGGTGATACAAGGATAACGTCGAACTCAGTCTGCTCAACCTCAGCTGCTGCTGCTGGGCCTGCTACTGCTACTACTGCTGCAGCTGCTGGCTCGATGCCGTACTCTTCCTTCAGGATGTTTGCAAGCTCCTGTACATCTTTCACAGTAAGGTTTACCAACTCTTCTGCGAGTGCTTTAATGTCTGCCATAATTGTATTTATTTTTTAAATTGTTTTTATTATTCTTTAAATTATTCTGCTGAAGCCTCAGCCTTGTCATCGTCCTTATGCTCGAGAGCTGACATGACGTTGCGGATAGGTGAGAGGAGGAGGCTAACGATGTCAGCGATCATTTCCTCACGTGACTTGATTGCGAGGAGGTTGTTGAGCTGATCTGCACCAACAAATGCCGGCCAATCCTGAACGAATGCGCCCTTAAGTACAGGCTTCTCGTTTCCACCTTCGTTGAATTTCTTGATAACCTTTGCAGGAGCGTTAGGAGCAACTGTGTACATGATTGCAGTAGGACCTGCAAGTACCTCAGTAAGCTTCTTCATCTCCTCGTTCTCAGATGCCTCAAGAACCTTTGTAAAGAGTGTATTCTTCACTACTACGAGCTTAACACCTGCCTCAAAACATGCCTTGCGGAGTTCGTGAGTCTTGCCAGCGTTAAGACCAGCGATGTCAGTGATATAGAAGTTTGGAGTCTCCTCCAACTGTGCTGAAATCGCGTTGATAATATCGAGTTTTTCTTCCTTTCTCATAAACGTTAAAATTTACAGCACTAATTATTCAACTGACTTTACATCTACAGTGATACCAGGGCTCATTGTTGAGCAAACTGATACACCCTTCATATATGTACCCTTGAGAGCCTGTGGCTTCAGTTTAAGAATAGCAGAGAGGAGTTCCTTTGCGTTGTCGTAAATCTGAGTACCTGTGAAAGATACCTTTCCGATTGCAGCGTGAACGATACCAGTCTTGTCAACCTTGAAGT
>JAFZFH010000016.1 GCA_017555965.1 Bacteroidales bacterium | reverse complement strand
GTATCAATTGCAGTATTGGTTATTATTACACTTATTGATATCGTTGTTCCCAAGGTTTAGGTTTTCCCAGTCTATCCAAGAGTTCCGCACTTAATGCGGTGTAGTCCATAGCACCATTGCTCTTTGGGGAATATGAGACTATGTCGAGGCTGACGATAGGTGCCTGAACGATGGTTGCATTTTCACGTATCCTGGTATCGAAGACGATCTTTCCATATCGTTCACGAAGGTCTGCCTCTACCATCTGATCGAGCGTCCTGCGGGTGTGGAAACGAGTGATGATGATGCCTGTAAGCTCCAGATCCGGATTGATTCCGGACTTCACTATCTCAGACATGTCGAGCAGCTGCAGAAGACCTTCAGCGGCGTAAGCATCACATGAAATAGGAACAACCAGGGATGTCGCCGCAGTGAATGCATTGACGGTGATGATACCCATCTGAGAAGGACAGTCGAGCAGGATGAAGTCGTATGATTCAGCTACCGGCCTTAGCAGCCTTGCCAGGATGCTTTCTCTTTGGATCCTTGAAGCTATGACAGTGTCCAGGGCTCCCATGTCTAGGGATGAAGGTACGATGTCAAGGTTCTCCCTTATTGCGAAGACAGGAATATCCTTACCCTCACAGAATGCCTCATATAACGTCCTTCCGGGCTTGTTGCGTGCTCCAATGAACGTGCTCGTGAGGTTCCTCTGTGCATCGAGATCCACCAGCAGGGTCTTCTTACCGGATGATGACAGCAGCGAGCCTAAGGTTGCGGCCGAAGTGGTCTTTCCCACACCGCCTTTATGACTGGCGATGCAGATGATGTGAGTTGTTTTCATGGTCAATATTTATCTAATGCTGTTACTATGTTCTCAAGGAAATGTGGATAATCGAAATAGTTGTCTATGATCGGATGGAGAGAACGTAATGTCTTCTCCAGAGTGTCATCATCTAGAGCGAGATTGTGATAATAATGAATAACATCCCCTACAGTCTGAAGACACTCGACTGCGAGAATCTCAAGGGTATTTCTGTCATCCACATGATTCTTGATATCTGTATTGAGGACTCTTACAAACTCCTCATATTCAGATTCGTCCTGGCAGATCGCGGTCCTGAAGATCATGTTGATCTGAGTGTTGGACATATGCTGGATGACTACGATAATCCTGTCCAGTACCCTGCTGTATAATGTACCGGTGTACAGTGAATCTTTGACACATTTAATTTCTGCCGCCATATCCTGAAGCACTTGTGTCATTTCGTTTTGATATACGTCTAGTTTCCTGGACTTGTATATCAGGAAAATGATGAAGGCGCCCATGAGGATGCATCCGCTCGCTGTGATGAACAGATGTACATCAAGTAGGTTCTCCAAGGTGGCATTATACCACATATACATTATGCTTATCAAATATGTCAACAGACCGAAAAGGATGAATAAGACCCCAAGGATTCGTATTATGAAATACTTCGGTTTGTCAAATTCGCTTGCGAACTTGTTGTCGCTGATGGATTGGATTCTTTCTTTCATTACTTTAGGAATTTACTTAGGAGAAATCATCTGTTTGTATTTATGGAAAAATAAATATCTTTGCAGTGGATTTAAGTCGTGACAGGAAAGAGATAATCGTTTAGTGCGCAAGTCCCCGCCCGCGAGGTCTCACCAAATGGTAAAACTTCCCCACGCAGTCTGGGGCAACAATCTAAGCATCCTTCGGGATGCTTTTCTTGTTTATAGCTTTCATGTTCATCAGAATGCATTGTCAAGTATGGATTCCGGACATCTCTGGAGGCGGAGCTCCTCCTCAATGCTCTCTGTGTAGATCTGTGTCGTGACCGGTGACGAATGCCGGAGAACCCTCTGCACATCCTTCCAGTCGGCTCCGTTTTTCAGCAGCATAACAGCAGTGGTGTGCCTTAGAGAGTGCGGACTGTATTCGTGAGAGTCCAGACCTATGGCACGCATGGCATTCTTGCAGACATACTGCACTCCTCTTGCTGACATCCTTTCACCCCTATGGCCCTTGCCGTCGGTAGCGAAAAGAGGGCTTCCCTTTGCCGTCTCTCCCCTTTCCTTTAGATATGCCCTCAAAGGCTGCCAGACGGCCTCAGAAAGCATGACGAAGTTCTCCTTGGAATCCTGGCCCTTTCCCCATACATAAAGGATTCTACGGCCTTTCTTGTGCTTTATGTCCCCTATGTCGGCACGGACGACCTCGATGGTTCTCAGACCGGTTCTGACAATGAGATTTACCATGGCATAGTCCCTGAGGCTCTTCTCTTTGAGATATGACAGCATGGCCAGAACCTCGTCCTCGGAAAGGTGATGCTTCTTGAATCCTTTCTTGCCTCTAGGCGGTTTTACGCTTCTGGCGATGTTCGGATACAGCCTGTTGTTCTCAGCCCAGGAGTAGAACTGTCTCGTGGCGCACAGGTAAGAGCGTACTGTCAGAGGAGACAGCATCCTGCGCAGGAGATCAGTCTTGAACGAGAGGATGTCTGCGTGTGTGAGTGAAGACAGATTGCGTCGGGTACGCCTTATCCACTCGAAGTACTGTGTCAATGCCCAGCAATAGGTCTGCCTGGTCTTCTCCTTTACGTCAAGAGAAGTCAGGAAGGCTTGCAGAATTGCATCCCATTGTTCCTGATTGGTTCCATCTGAAACGAGAGCATTACTACTAAGTATTTGAGTGTTATCCGTCATCTTTGTAGTCTATAGATATTGTTACTACTATTACTGACGGCGAATATAGATACCTGATTTTGAATATCTTTCAGATCATAAAAGATAGTGATGATAGTGTAATGAGATTGTAATCAGGGTCAAAATTCATGGAATGGATCGACTATTTCCGGGTTCTCTTCCGGAGGTACAGGGTCATTGGTCTGCTGAGTTTCATTCTTGTATTCGGACTCGATAAGCAACTTGATATCCTTCTTAACCTGAACGAAGTTCTTGGTCATTTCAATCTCAATATTCTCCCTGATCATCTCCTCTGAAAGTCCGGCTAATCTATCCGACAACTCGTCGTCAGACAGACTTGAGAACTTCTGTTCTGCCATCACCTGCACTTCATCTTCCCGAGGAAGGACTACGCTGTCACGCATAATTTCCTCTCTAAACTGCATTACAAGCATTGTCTTGCCATCCTGCCGCACATGCTCCGCGATCTCCTCTTCTCCAAAGTCCGTCATGACTGGAATCTTCTTGTAAGCAGCTTCCTTCTTAGCTATAGCCTTCACGTCTCTTTGGATCATGCCGCAGAAAAGCTTTTTAGGAACACTGCTGCCGAATGAATCTGCCACCTTGCCGCAGAACATTCCCTGAGGGAAAGTCTCGATGACACTTCTCGGAAGGAGTTCCTCATTCTCAAATGAGATGTTGATGGATCGTGAGTCATCCCCTTCCGTGAGGCTTCTGTTCACCTTCTTCTGTGAACCAAATATCTTCGAGACATCTTCAGCCGTCTTTCCGTTCACCTGGCCGCATACAAGGTTGGCAGCTGCATTCTCAACAACTTCGGACTCTTTGTCGCCATAATTCAGCCTCAGCTGACTTTTATCCTGTATGCCTGGGGCTATAAGCAGCTTGTTTGATCGTCCAGTATTTATGAGATGGTCAAGTCCCTTGAGAAGAATGGTAGGCAGCTCGTCAAGGAGTATAGCACAAGGAACTTTACCAGGCTTGTTGACCACATTGAAGAGCTTTGACGTTATCAGGGCGATCGTGGTACCGTAAACCAATCTGTTGTCCGGATCGTTGCCGGCACATAGGATTACCTGATTGTCGGGATCATTTATCTCCAGAGAGAAGTCAGAGCCTGTCATCGTCCAGTACAGCTTTCGTGAGATGAACTTTACGATAGGCACCTGAGCTGTTGCCAGCTGACCCTGAAGCTGCTCCTGAGCTCCGCCTTCAAACGCTCCCAGAAACGGTGCCATCTGGCTCTCCAGTTCGGGATAGCTTGCAAGTATCGGGAATACCTTCTTGTAGTCATAGCTCATCAGTTCAATGACGTGCGGGAAGGTACAGTATATGCCATCCCTGTATATCTTCAGGAACCATATGATAAGCGCCATGTAGTTGATGGCAGACTGGACGAAGAAGTCGTCTCCGTTCTCGGAGTTCTTCTTGATGTTCAGCATCACAGTCTCTGCAAGAGCAAATGCATGGGAAGGATCTTCCAGAAGATGCGGTGCAAGAGGATTGCACCTGCATGAGCGTCTTGGGTCATTGAAGTCAATCGTGCAGAACTGCGGCCTCCTCTTCTTTTTCGGCCAGCTCTGAAGCAGTTCGTTGAAGACCTTTGTCGTCATGTCCGGATATTTGTAATCATACACGAACATGGAGTAGCCCTTGGAGATCACCTGTTCTATTATGGGGCCGAACACAGAGAATGTCTTTCCCGATCCAGGAGTTCCTACTACAAGGATACCTCTGAAGGGATTGACGATGTTGATCCATCCGTCATGAATGCGGTGGTTCCATTGGAACTTCATCGGAATGTTGATCGAGTGCTCGTTCTTGATAAGCTTCCGGCACTGATCGAAGGTCTCGTTGCGGTCATTGATCTCATCTTCGCTAGCGAATCCTGTAATCCCGAAGTTGCCTATCGTCCAGAATATCCCTGCAAAGCCCATGACTGTGGCGATCAGATAGACAAGAGGGCGGCTGAATGGGATGAAATACAGCGATACTGATATGATTCCCACTATGGCGACAACATGTCTTTCAGCAGTGTCGAATCTCCTTCCGCCGGCAAGGACACCTAGTGAGATGAATACAAGAGCAAGAGCCTTTGTCAATATGTGCGTATCGAATACTCCCGCCTTGCGGAACTGCAGCATGATGGTGTCTATCACGCCTACCGTAGCATTAAGTTCCCTCAGAAGAGGGTGGACATAATAATAGAGATTGACCATGAGAATGGCAATCCCTATTATCGACATATAGTCGAAGTGTTTCTCGTATTCCCTCTTGCCGGACATTACCTTATCGTTTCTTTCCTTTCTTCTTGCCTTTGTTCTCGTCGTCCATCATCTCCATTTCTGACGAACGCCCCGCTCCAAGTCCTTCAAGCACGTCCATAATTCCAGGACCGTCGCCGCTCTGCACGGCGGTTGTGCCTTGAGTGCTTGTGATGTTCGCATGCCACTGGGTTGAAGAGTCAGCGGCCTGTATAAGGTTAAGTTTGAAAGTCGGCAACTCCGAGCATTTGAAGGCGCTCTTTGTCGCATGATCCACGAATGTGGCTCCAATGATATTCCCGTTTGGCGCTCGGTGGATCTTAAGATCGATGTCATGTCTCTTCAGCATGTTGCTGAAGTGACTCTCGCTGGTTGAACGTGAAATGCAGAAAGACGCCAGCGAGTCGACCTTGGAGAGTTCCCGCTGCCGGATAGATGTCCTTCCGCGGCATGAAAGCGCCCGCTTCTCATACAGTTCATACATTGACAGGGCGGTATCCCTCTCATCGATAGGAGCAGTACAGGGTTTTCCTTGACCGTCCAGTCCCTGAAGAATGATGACATTCTCGTTTCCGGTCCTGTAATCTACGCCAATTCCATGATTCTCCATTATCATCTGGAATTGAGCGAATGTCGTGAAGTGATACTTGCAGCATTCGTTGAAGATCGCCTCCATCTGTGCCAGAACATTACCGGCTGATGGCGTGAACCTGCGTGTGTCTATTCCCAGGTCACTCATATGCTGCGCATTTCCATTACCCAGGGTGAATCCGTATTTATCCGCCAGCTGGCGTGTCAGGTCCACTGCCCTACGCTTCTCCTGACGGTCTCGGATCTTCTTCCCGTCTTCATTCACCTTGACGGACACCACGTGGTAGTGTTCCCTCTCGATATCGGTGTGTCTGTAGACGGCATAGGGCTGGTTTCCATACCCTAGTCCCTTCATCAGGTCGTCAATGAACTCCAGAGCCTTGTCCGGAGTCATGCCGTCATTCTCCGACGGATTTATTGACATATGAAAGGATACATCCCGGCTTCTGATGTTCCTGTTTTCGTAAAAGCGGAAGGTGTCCTGTATTGATGCGTCACAGGCCCTTTTGTTGACCGTCGCAAGTAGTTCGGCATCTCCGCTGCTCACCTTCCGCTCGTTATAGTCCAATGCGTTCTTGACGCTGGGACATGACTTCATGATCTTCACCACCATGTCAGAGAGTCTTGAAGTCGAAGTCTATCTTGAACGGTCAGTTCTCCTTCTGTGGAGCTCCGCACAGATCGACATCCCTTGCGTTGATGTAAGCATTCATATAAGGCTTGCCATCCTTGCCCAGCACAGCGCTTATGGATAGTCTTCCGGACACATATATGCTTATGCCCTTCTTAAGATATCCGAACAGCTTGTTCTTAGGATAGCTGACATCGTAGAATGTAGTCCTTTTCTCGTCACCGAGGTTTTCATTTACCGCAACCCTGAAGGCTACGAATTCATTTCCATTCTGGCTGACCTTAAGTTCAGCATCGGCTGTGAGATTGCCGATAATTTGAATTGTCTGTAACATGTCTTTATCTTTTAGTTAGGTTCTTCTGTCTCTTTCTCCAGTCTTTCTACTATGCTTATCAGGAGATTCATCTGTTCCTTCAGCTCGATCGTCATTGTCGCGACCTTGGTCAGGTAGAAGTTGGCCGCCCTTGAGTTTATCACCGGGGAACCGTCCGATCT
>JAFZFH010000098.1 GCA_017555965.1 Bacteroidales bacterium | reverse complement strand
TATCTGGACTCCGTAGGCTTGTTTGATGTAGTTTTCTACTGCTGTGAACATTGCTTGACGTGAGATGTTACTGGTGGGGACTTCGATGACCCATTTGAGTCCGTCTCCTGATGGGCTTCTGAAAAGTAGTGCTGTTTCGAAGTATCTGTCTTGTAAAAGTTTATTAAAGAGTACCTCAAGTTGTGCTACATGGTCGAAGTCTATGCAGAGAAGGCCTGTTTCGGCTTTGACTGCGTTGTTGGATCTGATGTCAAATTCTCCGCTGAAGGTCGCGTAGGCGAAGTTCGCAGCTTTGTAGATCTTTGCTCGTTTCTTGTCGGTTATGCTTCGGAGTGTTTCTGTCTGCTCCTTGGCATAGTGGCCGATGATGTAGTTATATGCGTCGCGGATTGTAATGCTCTTGTGCGGCTTGATGTTGGAGATTGGGGCTTTGAAGAATGAGAACTTCGGGCCTCTGTTTATCTCTACTTCTGGGGCATTTGAGTATTGTGTGCGTTGCATATCCAAGTTCAAGTACATCTCTCGGTTGAGAGTGTTAAGTAGCTCTTGACCAGATTGTTTGTAGTATAGTTCTGCGAAGTCAAGTGCAGTGCCTTCGGGTATTGCTCCGAACTGGTCTTTGTGGTAGGCTGTTTCTTCTGAGAGCTGTCCTTCGGGGTTGTTGCGTTGGAACCAGATGTGTAGTGTCCTGGCGCCACCGGCGAAGGGGTTCTTGCAGATTCCGCAGTCTCGTCCTACAACCTTGATGACAGCTTCGTCAGGGTAGAACTTCCTTAAGATGTGGGCGTAGATGTCTACGCCCCACATTGTCTTCTTAAGGAGAGTCTGCTTATCAATAGTCTTCTCCATAACGCTTACGAATATTGTACATTACGTAGTTGTTGCGGAGGATACGCTCGATGTCCTGCTTGAGGTAGTAGAGCTTGTGACCGATGCGTGTGAACGGTATGGTTCCGTTGCTGCGCAGTGTCTGCAAGGTGCGTGGACTGATTCTCAGCTTTATCATCACTTCCTGGCCATCAATCCAGTCTTCGAGGTTGGCGTTCTTGGATAGGTCTGCGGTATTTTCAGGTTCTTTTCCTGCAAATTCCTCTTGGTACACCTCTTTCATTAGAACTTCAATCTGGTCGTCAGAAAGGTCATCTAAGGATATGATTCCTTGTTTGAGGAGTTCTTTTTGAATGGAAGGGAGCTGACGGAGTACTTTTCCAAGGTCGTCGTTCTTGTCGGCTGCAATCGCTATGATTACATTACCGATAGTGGTTATCTTACTCATTTGCCCATCCTCCTATTGTTTACGTAGTCAATAGCTTGAGCTTCGATTTCTGAGTCGGACATCTGACGGCTGTCGTTAATCCAGGCTTCAATCTCGGATCTCTTGAAGATGAGTTTCTTACCTGTCTTGTAGTAAGGTATGACTCCTGCACGCACCCATCCGTAGATTGTGGATCTGGCCGGATGTTCTGGATGGAATTCTCTGAGCCTCTTCATGTCCATCATTTCTTCAGGATCTGGCTTTTGAGAAGCACTGCTTTGTTGTATGAGCTGCTTGAGCTCTCTGATTTCGTTAGCCAGCATAGCTACTACGCCGGGTAACTGGTCGAAAGTATAAGTAGATTCAGACATAAATTTTCATTTATGTCGCGAGTCGTTTCCTTCTTTTGGCGCCTTATATTACAAAGAAAGCCCACGACTTGTTTGTCATGGGCAAAGATGGCGTGTTGGATTTGGCTTTATCCTATAGTATATCGTATACTATACGTTACTTTTTATGATTTTTCTTCAAGTTTTATTGCGTCTGCTGCTTGTCGCTTCTTCTCGTCTACGATTTTGGCGTAGATTTGAGTGGTTCCTACGTTTTTGTGGGTGAGCATCTTGCTGACGGTGTAGATGTCGGTTCCGCTGCTGAGGAGCAGGGTAGCGTAGGTGTGACGGAAGCAGTGGAAGGTGATTTTTTTAGTGATACCTGCACTGGCAATCCATTCTTTCAGGTGAGTGTTCACGATTCCGCGTGTGAGTCCTTTGAAGACAAGGCCGGTGCCTGGTTCTCCACAGAGTTCGAGGGCTTGCTCGCTTATTGGGAGTGTAGCTTCGGTTTCTGTTTTCTCGGTACGGATACGGACGCATTTACCGCCATCTGGGTAGTCCTGGATCATGCTCCATTCAAGCTGGAGAATGTCGCTGATTCGGAGTCCTGTGAGGCTTGAGAAGATGGCTGCTGCTTTTAGGATAGGGAAACGGCAAGGAGTTTTGTAAAGTGTTTGCAGTTCCTGTAATGTGAGGTATTCTCTACGAGTTTCAGCTGTGTCTATCTTCTCGAGATGGTCGTTGATGTTTTCCTTGAGGAACCCGTTACGATATGCCAGGGCGAGGAATGCTCTGAATGTGCTCCAGTAGCCTGATGCAGAGTTCTGTGAGAGCTGATACTTTTCGCTCTTGAGACGTTTGGCTGTGTTCAGGTGGTCTCTGAATCCGTTACAGAAGTCTACTGTGAGTTCGTCAAAGGTGCAGTCGCCCTCTACGTAGTTCTTGAAGTGTTCGTATACTACAGCCCATTTTTCGTGATGGTCTTTGAGGATGGATTGGAAGTAGGCGAGGACGCTCATGCGGCCAGTGGTCTTGTCTAGGAATCCGTATTGCTCATTGATGATGGAGAGTTCTCGTTGTGCACGGATGCCCTCAGCCTGTTTCATCTTCTGGGCATTGACTTTTCGCTCGTGTGGTGTACGTGGGTTGGTATATAGGTATATTCCCAGGTATTCCCGGCGAGTCATTTTCATTGTCTTTGGGTTACGGATGGCCGGATAGAAATCTAGATACAGAACAGTCTTCCCCGACTCGTATGTCCTTTTCCTAAGTGTTACTTTTACGCTGCTCATTTTCTAACATTTCTAGTCGTTAATACCTTGTCGATGTCTTCTTTCTTGAAGTATGCGAATATACCAATTTTTATTCGTTCTACGCCTTTATCTTTGATTAAACAGAAGATGTGATTCTTTGAAAGTCCGTACTTTTCGGAGATCTCGGTGATTGTGTAGTAGCCTTCTTTGTTGAAGGTGTTTCCTCTGGCTTCTTCCCAGTGTCTTTTGGATAGGTATACTATGTTGTTGACTTTTTTCTTTGGGATTTTGTGTTTCTTGACTATGCCGCATATGGTTTCGGTCTTCAATCCTGACATGTCTCTGACTTCTGAGAATGTGTACCATTCGGTTATGTGGAGCACCTGTTTGTTGGAGAAGATGCGATCCATTTCTTCTCTGTTGTAGTAGAAGCCGCCTCCTGGCATCTTGGTGGCTTTGATGTTGTGTTTCTTCAATTGAGAAAAGAACCAGGCATTGCTGATTTTGTAGGTTTCCATGACTTCTTCTCTTGTTATGAGGATGGATCTGTTTTCTGTGGATGTTGCTGGCATTGGCTGTGGAGTTTTTTCTGCGTATTGTATTTTATATAGGTCTTCTTGGGCGACTCGGATTGTGCGTGCGGTGAGTCGTCTGAGAGGAAGGTCGTACTTCTTGATAAGCTGATAAAGAGTAGTCCTGCTGATCTGAAGAAGTTTCGCAGCTTGTGTGAGACTGAGGTAAGGGTTCTCCATCAGTTCTTGTCTTCTGGTTTCAGTGACCGATCTCTGTTTGAGCTGGAGAAGATACTCTCGATTTCGTGCTTTTCCTGCAATGTTGGCACAGCGTTTTGAACAGTACTTGGTTGTACTTTTCTGTGACACGAACTCTGCTCCGCAATGCTGGCAAATTCGTTTGTGAGTAAATAACGAGTACATAATACAGTGGTTGAGCTGCATTTGTCAAGTTTTCGCCTGATTTGTTGTTCATCTTTGTTCAGTGATGTTCAAGTTTGTCAATCTACCTGGTCATACTGATTTACTTATAAGGTGTTTGTACCGGCACGGTACAAATAAGGTACAAATCTCAACGAATATCTATCAAAATGCGTTAACATTAAACAATAAGTCCATTACCGCAGGAGACGATAACGGACTTATGTTGTGATAGATAGCGTTATTTATCGTTATTT
>JAFZFH010000097.1 GCA_017555965.1 Bacteroidales bacterium | reverse complement strand
GTCAAGTCGGAATCCCTGCTCGATAGGCACTTTCACATAATGTCTGAACCTTTCCTCCTTCCTTGCCTTCCTGCGTTCATTTGCAGATTTAGCCAGCTTGTTCGTATAATGTTCGACGGCCTGTTGCTCCGTCACCCCAAACGCAGAAGCGAACTCCGCATCCGAAACGAAAGTCGAATCAGTCCTGAAAGCATATAGTGCAGGGATATTCCTCTCAATGAAAATCTCAAGCAGCCTCATATTCACGAACTCCATCGAATCCGTCACAATGCTCTGAAGAAACTTCTCATACCTCCTGTAGCCACGCATCTGCTCATTGCGATACTCCTGACCTGTTATCAGAATCGGATCAAGCCACAGAGTGTCCTCCAGCACATACATCCTCGGATAGAATCGCAGCTGCCACTGAGGATCCATCATATCCTGCGGAACGGTCACGGCAAACTCGATGTTCACCTTGCCGCCTCTTTCGGCCACATTCCTGAACCTGGCAGTCACCGACGCCGCCTCAAGCACGTCCGTCGCCACCATATTCCCATCCTCATCCCTCACAGCATTCATAATGATCGGTCCCTCAGCCTCCATCACCACCGTCGTATCTCTTCCGTCATCCCCGGCTCCGACCGGGGATCTCCCGTCATTCCCGACCCGATCGGGCATCCCCTTATTGGCATTTCGACCAAACGAAGTGCGTGGAGAAATCTTTTCCCCGTCATTGCCGGCTCTACCGGGCATCTCCTCCACCATCCCGATTTCAGCCCTCATCTGCCTCTCCTGCATCCTCTCCACCTTCCGTGAAGTGCCGCAGCCTGAAATCAGCAGACATACAACCACTAGCAGAACAATATTGCAGATCACCAGCAGTGACATACCACCGCCAAGCAGTACCGCCCAGTTCTCAATATCCTTATGTAAACCCTTATTGCTCATAACCTACATTCTCAAACCTCTTCTTTCACCCAAATCCTTCTCAGCCTTTGCCTCATTCGCCTGGCCCATTTCTCTGTCGCCACCTCTTCCGTCACTCCTTCCCAAGCCCTTACCCTCTGCCATCTCACGCTCCTTCACCATCTCCTGGAACGCCTTGCAGACAGCCGGCACAAGCCTGTCACGGTTATCATATTCATTGATGTGAGGGAAATAGGACTCTCTGCCATTGACATCGAACAGTCCGTAAATGGTCTGTCCTCCATAGTCAGGCACAGCCTCGTATGCGAAATGTTCTCTACCGTCAAGACTCCCGGCATACCTGAAATCCGTAATGAACTCATTGTGCATAATCGGGCAGTCAATCCTCTGATTGCTGGAGTTCTTCAAGCAGGCCGAGAAGTCATCGTGATGCACGAAGAAGAATCCGGGACAAACCTCAGTTACAGTACTCCTGTTGGCAGGATTGGTATTATGATGATTCAGCCTCTTTTCCTCCCGTGCTGCCGTCTCGGAATCATACCATCCGCAGATACGGGTAGGATTGAGTTTCGCCTGTTCCAATTCAGCCAGCATCTTGTTGATGAACTTCTCATCAGGTCTGTCCGGCAACAGTTCAAAGTTCCCATCGTGCCTTATCACAAACATCCTGGTATTCTCCCCGTCATTCATAAACCGGAACCCCTTGATGCTTCCGTAGCCCTCCACAGGCCTCTGAAAGTCAAAACTCCTGGTCCACTCGGCATCCTTCCCGAACACCTCCGCAGCCTGACCTCTGACCCTCTCCCTGGCATCCACCGACACCCTCCAGGCAGACCTGAACATATCCATATATCTCTCATCCATAGTTCAGGATCTTAATTCAGATTGATGTAAATGTCGTGTGATATCCATCCTCCGGAATTATCAGATGTGTCATCATTGTCATCACTTTCAGGGAAATATGCTACTCCCACCTGTTCGAAAGTCGCGTACGTCCAGAAATTGATATAATCCGGATACTCGCGATCATTGTCATCTATGACATCATCAATGATGATATACGGATCGGAGAGGGTCACGAGGAAATGCATATCAATTCTTCTCGGGCTCCACCAGGCTTTTTCTCCGCTTGCAGACATCTCATATCCCAAGTCATATATTTCATCAAAAGCACTCTTGACATCAATTATATCACTGTAATCACTACCTTCCTCGAACGTCAGTTCCTTCTCGAAAGGAGGAATGGTCACATTGTGAGTCATATGTGTCCATCCCCACGGCCAGCCTGTCAATGTAGAGGTTATATAGAAGTCGCCCGACAGTTCGCCGAATGGATGATCTTCCACCATAAACCCGGCAATGTCATCAACCGGGTTACACTTGGCGCTCAGCGTTATATGCCCGTACACCATTATCTCGTATGTGTATATCCATTCGGTCCCGTCAGCCTCTGTTGCGATTATCTGTATGTCTGTGAGTCCGGGCATATTTGCCGAAACAAGCCACTCTGAATCTTTGTCCCATATCGTCTTGATCACAGTCTCATCAGCGGAATAGAAAGAGAAGGACATTCCTTTTGTCTTGGATTCTGCAGACAGGTGAAGCCTTTCCCCATAGTCACAGCAGAACTGCACAGGGCAGAGAGTCTTGGCCTCATCTGTTCCGGTCGTCACCATATACAGCGAGATCTCAGGTGCAACCCTTACAGGAGTGTTGTCCACAACTCTGAACTCCAAAGCTTTGCTTCTTACCCCGTTCACAACCGCCATTATGCTCCCGTTACCTTCCTTCAGAGACTTTACATCATACGCATATTGCTCTCTTGTAGGTATGAATTCAAACATATCATCCGGATACTCGAATGAAAAGTCGGTTATGATCGCATAGCCAGGCTTGCATTTTACTGCAAAACGTCTTAATGTATTGATCTCCCATTCTTTAGCCTCGTTGTCGATGTTCAGTTCCACCGCCGTCAGAATGCTTTTGTCTTCAAGAACCACTTCGGTGCGGATGCAGGAGTGGCATACCATCGCTGAAAATGCAGCGACGGCAATGATAAATATCCGTCTCATATTGCTTAGAAGTTTAGAAAATCCAGATCAGTCCCAATTTCAGATTGTTCGGCATCACGAACCATTTCTCCCCGGAGTCCACGATCTTGCCGCATTGAGGACAGGCGTATGTCACATACTTCTGATATCCGGTCCATAGCCCCAGGCCGAAATCCAGATTGATATGTTCACCCAGCATCAGGGAATAGCCACCACCGAAGGCAATGCCACCCATATCTCCCTCTTCGGATTCATTATCCGTGATACCTCCGTAATTGTATTCACGATATTGTGCGGCTCCAGATATCCACCATCCTGAATATACATTCCAAGGCCAGTATCTCACGCCCAGGGAATAAGTCTGCTTCCTGTTCTGGAACTGGTCAGCCTCTCCTTTGTGGAAAGTCCAGGGGTTTACGGAGGCTTCAGCATTGATTGTAATATGCTGCCCGGTAGCGACAGCCCCGTCAATGCTGATTGTTCCAAGGTTGATCATATCTGCCACATCAACCCCAACAGCCCATCTCTGGGCAGATGCATAATTGCTGTTTAATAGGATAGCCGAAACAAAGGCTATCAGAAACGTCATCTTTCTCATATGTTCATTGTTTATTTATGTTTCTCTTGCGGAATAAAGGATTCAGCCCTCTCTTTTCAGCAGCCATCTTCCCCCTCAATCTTCTCTCCTCGGCTGCCTATGTACAGTGAGTAAGAGAGGGCGTCATCCCCGTCTTATCAGTAGTTAGTGATAATCATATAATGTTTTCTTCTCCTTACCGGTATCATCCTCAGTCCTTTGCCCTGATACAGATCCAGTATGTTGCTGCTCTCCTTCACTGTCAGCATCCATTTGGCCTTAGTCTTATTCAGCAGGAAGTCCGCAAGGGCCCGGTGCTGACTGTCGCTGAATGATGTATAGGTCGTGAACTCCTCTTTGCTGATGCAGTTCTCCGGTGGATCGATGAAGATGAAGTCTTCCTCAGTACAGTCTGTGTTCTTCAGAAAAGTAGGGAAGTTCCAGTAAGTGATTTCTGTCTTTGCCAGTCTTGCACTAAGTTCTGACGACTTTATATCACTGATCATATCATCCATATACGCACCGTTGAGTTTCTTCCCGGCGTAAGGAGTGCAGAAGCAGCCACATTCATCCTTACTGAACAGTCCTTTCTCCGAATATCCCATCAGGAAGATGAATGCTGCATATTTCAGACTGTCTTTCTGTTCACAGTCATTATATAACTCTGCGATATAGTCATATATTCCCGTCTTGAAGGCCAGCTTCAGATTTCCTTCCACCATCTGCTCCTTCAGTTCATCATTCTTTCTCATTTCTATGATTGTATTCACAAGATTATGACTGATGGATACTGTCAGGCACTCCTTCTCCGAAAGCCTGCGTCCAAAGATCTTTGAATAGTTCAAGGTCTTTGCAAACCCTGCCACATCCTTCGCCAGATCGCTCCTGTCCCGGTATTTCCCTACATCGCAAAGAGCCTTCAGGTTCAATATCTCTCCTTTCACAGACTCAAATACCTCATCAGCCTTTTTCCAGGCATTGTTGATCACATCAAGATAGATGTTCATCATTCTGTTGCCCTTTTTGATGATCCTGTATGCCAGAATCAGCTCCCTGCATTTGTCATTGATGAAGTACCTGTCTGCATTTACTGCCAGGAAGCACGCACCGCCTCCTGCAAAAGGTTCATAATAGTGCCTGATCTTCTCCGGCACAAGCGGAAGTATTGCCTCAAGGTCTTCTTCCTTGCTTCCGTACCATCTGATAAAAGGTTTCATATCGTATAGATTTATAGCATTATCCTGAATCCCGCTCCAACATTGAAATTGAAGTTGCTGTAATCCGAAGAAAAGTTTATAGGAACGCTCCCGAATACCGTAAAGGCAAACCCGGAAGAGACAAAGAACTCTGCAAGAATCTTAGGAGCGACGCCGTAAAGAAAACGATAGTGTTCTATCGCAGCCCTGAACTGATCAGGCAGTTCACTGAAAGGATCGGTCAGCTCCACTCCTACGAGTACTTCACCGCCTCCATAAAGATTTACACTCCTGCTTCTCGTGCCGGCAAGCCTGAATAGATAGCCTCCGTTTGCACTCAGATGGTCGTATCTGATCTTCTTCTCAGGAGCATACCAGCCGAAATAATCATTACCGCATACACCGACATACCAGAAACCATTCAGAGTATATTGCGAATAATCCAGCGTGACTCCAGCAGACATACCGTTGAATGATGCCTTCGCTCCCAATACGGTTTGCCCCTTCATAGTACGTTGTGCCTGTGCGTTGATACCGGCAGCCATAAGGATGACAGCCGTTGCGATAGATAATCTGTGATGAAATCTACTCATCTCTTAATGCCTTATTTTATGACCTTGCGACAAGTTAAATTTGTCGTAGTCAAGTGTAACTTGTCGCAAAGAAAGGCGAAAATTTTTGTAACACAAAATTTTTCCGATATTTTTGCGTCAAGTAATACTTGTCGCTTTGATGCTCAAGGACACATTTCAAGACAACCGTGAAACGGATTTTGCCACACAAGTCAAGGATGAACTTGTGTGCGTCAATCGTGTGTCCAACATCGAAGGCAAGTTAAAACTGGCTCATTTGAGGGTCATCATCATACTGATACAATATCTTCAGCCGGCATTAAGACATAAGATCACATTTCGCAGGATTTCAGGGGCAGTTCCCGAACGGCTTCTGCCACCGAAGTCAGAAATGACTCTTGACGGATGCCACAGGATAATAACCGTTCCGGTATCAGAGTTCGGTTTCGGCAAAAGAAACGGAGGACGTTTGAGAAAATATCTGGAGGAACTTCAGCATTGCCATATCTTCGTACCATTGAAAGGGGAGGGTATATCCCGACCCCTGATTGCCGGCTTCGATTATCCTCAGTTCTCAAGGACGGTTGATATACATATCAGTGAATTTGTAGTTCAGACATTGCTCACAACCGAAGACGGTTACTTCACATTCTCCAAAAGCCTGGCATTATCCATCACCAACAGATACACACTTCGTATCTATTGGCTTGTATGTTCCTGGAAGCAGAAGGGAGGATTTGCCATCACAGCCGACAGATTTCGCAGGCAGTTCGGGCTTGGTCGTGCTTATGGCCGTATAGACAATCTGACCTTGAAGATCATCCAGCCAGCCTGTCAGGAAATGAAGGACAGGTTTCCAGTGTTTTTCGAATACCGCCTGTATAATGCAGCGTCCCAATATGTCGTATTCAAAGTAAAGACCAAAAAGACAAAGACAGAACTCCAAGCAGATTTCCTGATGGCAAGAGACACGACATTCAACCTTCTCGCATCAGTCGGAGCATCCACATCTCTTCTCTCGGAAATTTTCTCAGAACTCGATCACGAAGACCTCGTGCCATACCTCCGCAAACTATCGGAGATCACCGCCTATGTCCACGCGCAGAAAGGCCGTGCCATTCAGGATATAAATGCCTATATCCTCACATCCATCACATCCTGGCACACCAACTGGCTCTCCCGCTACACCCTCGCCGAGTAAGTCACTTTTTTCTTTTCATCTCTATTTTAACATCAGATAGATATATCATTTGATATCTATTTGTGTCACGTTTTCAGATATGCTCTCAATATCTGACTATCAGACATCTGTGTCTCATTTCCATAACTCCCGGCACTAAAAAATGACGACCTTCACCACCTTCACGCCCTAACTTTTGACGACTCTCATCCTAACTTTTGACGTCCTTCCCCCTAAACTCTGACGACCTCTCATCCACCCATCCTAAACTTTGACGACATTCTATCAGAATACCCACCCATCTGGTCAAAAATCCATACCCATCCAGTTCTCTCCCTCACCGTCATGCCCGACCCGATCGGGCATCTCCACCTATCCCCATACTATCAAAAACCGCCCTACATCATCCTCAGAAGCCCATTTCTCCAAAACAACCATACTCCCATCACTCCACCTAACTTTTGACGCACCCCTCCCAACCCCTCCTAACTTCTGACGACAATTCCATACAACACTATTGATATCCACTACAATTCATAGAGCCCTCATTGAGTCCTCACTGCATGTTCAATTAAAGAAAAATAGCCGGGTAATCCCGACTATTAACCTTTAATACGGCATGTATTCTCCTTCAATGATGTATGCCATTAATCTTTGATAATCTTGGACCCTGAATTTGAGTTCTCTTAGATTGAATTGCTTCTCATTGAATCTTTTTAACCCGCATCTACTCAATCGGTCTTTGAATCTTATGTAATTAGGGGAATTCCTATCGTGACGGTCTTCTTGCATAAGGTAAAAACCTAATGGACCACCACAATCATCAGGTGGGCAACATCCTTCACCTGATAACAAGTCAATGATAGGATATTCAAAAGAGTCGTATGTTTCTATACTCTCTAAAGTGATGATGTGCTTCCAACCTGCCACTTCATAATATATGGTGAATTGGTCGGAAGGTCTCTTGAGTAGATCTCGGACTGTTATTTCAAATGAATTCGACCATTTAACATTGTCTAAAAAGCCTCTTCTAACATCAGCTGGTGTTACATATTCTATGTTGTCTTTTTTAATTCGTATAATATGCTTACATGACCAGCCCATTGCAAGAATAAGGATTTCACCGAGATACCCGACAAATGTATTGGATGGAACGGATAACTTTCTGGAGACTTGGTATGAAGTGCCTTGCAGTTCAATATTTATTATGTACTTCTTGATATTTCGATGCCTCGAATTGAACATAGGAGCTATCGTTGGATGCTGTTTGTTTCTCATTTTAATTTGAATTCAGTACTGTATGCAAAGATACGATTTCCTATACGAAAATACCATTTGAAACAGATTCGTTTTGGGCTGTACTTTGATTATCAATATAAATTCGTATTTTTGTATGATTAAAACACTGCCTTATGAATTATTTCGTAAAGAGTATAAAAGTCAATAAACTTCTGCATCTTCAGGATTTTGTAATTCCGATTGAATCATCGGAGTGCCCTCATTTGTTGCTTACAGGTAAGAATGGTACGGGAAAAACCATACTTCTACGTGCTATTGCTGATTTTCTGCAGACAGTCAGTACAGATGGTGATTTGAGTTTTTTGAATTATAAGGAAAGTATTGCGTTTTGGCAGAAACAGTTAGACAAAGAATCTGATCCGCAGAAAAAACTGCAAGTGGAGAGGAGTCTAAAGAACTCGCAGGCGAAATATGATAATCTCTATGGCAAGGTTGAAGTAGAATTCAATGACATATTTCAGGTTGCAGAACTCATCAAGAAAAATGAGTTCCTGTTTGCTTTCTATAAGGCGGATAGGAAGGCAAATATGATAGAACCTAAACAACCTGAACTTCTGGACTTGGATAAAAAAACTACAGTATCAGAGACAAAGACTCAAAAGTTCCTAACTTTCCTGCTTAATCTCAAGGTTCAGCAGTCTATGGCTCGTGAATCTGGTCATGCAGATGAAGCGGACAGAATACAGGGATGGTTTGCAGACTTCGAGGCAATGTTAAAGCGAATATTCGAGGATCCGGATCTTAAATTGGATTTCAACTATAAGAACTACTCGTTTACGATTACTTCAGGTGGTCTTCCATTCAAGTTTACAGAGATGTCAGACGGATTTATGGCAGCGATTGATATTATTGCCGACCTTATCCTGAAGATGCAGTCAAACGACTCTTTGGTAGGCGCATACAATAAGTGTGGTGTTGTACTGATAGATGAGGTAGAAACTCATATGCACATCGAACTGCATAGAATCGTAATGCCGTTGCTGACAACTCTGTTCCCTAATATACAGTTCATTGTTACCACACATTCACCGTATGTGTTGAATTCAATTGATTCTGCAGTTGCATACGACCTTAAACGTCGCCAGCCGATTGATGACCTTACCGAGTACTCATCAGACTCTCTTGCAGACGGCTATTTCGGTGTCAGGTCATCGTCGTATTACATGGATTCACAGTTGGCATCATTGAAGGCCCTCTTGGAGAAGGATTCTATGTCATCAGCCGACACGGTCTTGGTTAAACAACTCCTTACAGAGTTTGATAAGGTGTCAGAGGTCGTATCTCCGGTTCTTGTCGGCGAATATATGCAGCTTAAGATCAAGTACTCCGATAAAATTAAAGCATTGTAGGCAATGATAAGAGTCCATAAAAGCGATACTGTACCTGAGTCATTGTCAAGAACAAAGGCATATGACGGAGAAGATGTGAAAATCCAATTGTATGCAGATCAGTTGGATAAATGTTATATATGTGAGCGTGTACGTGACACGGATACTCATATAGAGCATTGTGTCAGTCGGAAGGGTAATGCAGGGCTTGTACAGGAATGGGATAACCTATTTCTCAGTTGCTCCTATTGCAATGGAAAAAAGTTGAATCACTTCGACAATATCCTGAATCCGGCAGAGTGCAATATTGAAGACGAAATTCAGCAAGCAGTTACCTATTTGGGAGGACAGGTTACTTTTGTGTTTACACCTATGGTTGTTTCTGATGCACACGATGAAACCGTTCGACTTCTATCTCTGGTTCATAATGGTAAAGACGGGGTAAGGAAAATCAAGGAGAAGAAATTCTTGAATTGCGTGATGTCAAGCATCAACTCCTTCAATAAGTCAGTGTTCAAATATCTTCAGGATCCGACATCAGATAATGAAGATGAAGTGAGAGGACACCTGACAATTGACAAAGAATTCCTTGGACTCAAATACTGGATCGTTAAAAACAATCCAACCCTATACGATAAATTTTCAACCGATATTATCTGGAATAAAAAATAGAGAGATTCTTAATCAAATTTAGCAGCCGTCAATGTGTGGATCATAGACGGCTGTTCTTCATCTGTTTCGGCTCGATCTCCACCCCTTCGGCAGGCATACATTCCTCAGTTCTCTTGCCTCTGCGAACAGCGGAGCAATCTCCCTGTCCTTGAAACCGGCAATGCCACATCCCACACGTGTGACATAGAAGAACAGTTCGGGATGTTCAGCTGCATATCTGATGAACTCATCCACGTATGGCTTGATGTCCTCGACTCCACCGTGCATTGTCGGAATGGCGTAACTCTGGCCACGATGACCTACACCGCAACCCATAGCCGCTCCGAATTTCTTGAATGCCGTATATGCCGCTCCGCCTCCGTGCATTCCTTCCAGATTGCTTCCTTATGTAAATGTTTACATAAGGAAGCGTATGTAAAGACTGAGATTATGTAAAGCCTTATAAGCCTACTAATCTTTATGTTGTTGATTTTTAAATCATTGACATCATAATAGACCCACTTGGCTTTACATAATAGTGACTAATATT
>JAFZFH010000096.1 GCA_017555965.1 Bacteroidales bacterium | reverse complement strand
TGGAAACATCAACTTGACTAATGCTAAAAGTATCTTCTGTTCGTCTGTCATAACCTTTGTATTTATATATCTGCACAAAGGTATCACTTATTTATCGAAACACATACTTTTGCACCTGAGCCCAGCTTCCTTTACTGATCCTGTAGTCCGATCTCTCTGACAATCATCCTGATGACTTCCTCCCGGTTCTTTCTTGAGATCGGGAGGCTTTTTTCATTCATCATGCAAACTTTTGGAGCAAATTTGGAGCAAATAATAAAAAACCGGCATCCTAGATATCTAGAATGCCGATTTTGGTGACTCCGACAGGATTCAAACCTGTAACCTTCTGATCCGTAGTCAGATGCTCTATTCAGTTGAGCTACGGAGCCGTGATGCAGTTTCCTGCTATTCTTTACTCGCTAACCTTAGCGCCCTTCTTTTCCTTGATGCGAGCCTTCTTACCTGTAAGATCGCGGAGATAGAAGATGCGTGCGCGACGTACTTTACCAATCTTGTTGAGCTCGATAGAATCGATGAATGGTGATTCGAATGGGAAGATTCTCTCAACACCTACACCGCTAGCAACCTTGCGTACTGTGAATGTTCTGGTGTTTGCTGATGCTCCACGAAGCTGGATAACTGTTCCTCTGAACTTCTGAAGTCTCTCCTTATCACCCTCCTTGATTCTGTATGTAACGGTGATTGTGTCACCGGCCTTGAATTTTGGGTATGAAGCTCTCTTCTCGTTTGCGAAAGCCTGCTCTACTACTTTAATAAGATCCATTTCTATATTAAATTAAATTATTGGGCAACATCACGTTTTTTTCACCCAGCGCGAGAGGTTGCTTTGATTTGGGATTGCAAAGGTAGTAATAAAATCTAAACCTCCAAACTTTTTTGAGAAATTTTTACAAAAATTAGTCAAATAAGTCTTTAATTCGGTCAAAAAAGCTCTTATCCTCCTTTGTAGGGTCCGGTTTGAATGAATCATTATGTCTGAGAGACTCGATTACAGCCTTCTCATCCTTGTTGAGTTTCTTAGGAATCCACACAGCAATCTTCACATACATGTCGCCGGTTCCGCCGTATCCGTTGAGTGTAGGAAGTCCCTTGCCACGAAGTTTCACGACAGTTCCTGACTGTGTGCCCGGATCAACCTTGATCTTATATGGACCGTCGAGGCATGGAACCTCTGTCTCTGCTCCGAGAATAGCATCCGGCAATGATACGATCTTAGTATAATAAAGGTTATTGCCGTCCCTCTTGAGGTTTGGATGCTCCTGTTCCTCGATCACTACAAGAAGGTCTCCGTTGATTCCGTTATTCTTAGCTGCATTTCCTTCGCCCTGTACGGTAAGCTGCATTCCAGCCTCAACTCCTGCAGGAATCTTGACCTTGATGGTCTCTCTCTTGCGGACAAGACCTGTTCCGTTACAGCTGCGGCATGGGTTGCTGATGACCTTGCCCTCTCCCCCACACTGCTGGCAGGTAGAATAGGTCACCGTCTGGCCGAGGAATGAGTTCACGACTCTCTGCACCTGACCTGTTCCGTTACAGCCCGGACATGTCTTTATGTCAGAACTGTTCTTTGCACCTTTTCCGCCACACTCTGTACATGGAACACTCTTCTCGATACTGATCTCCTTCTCCACTCCATTGGCGATTTCCTCAAGAGTGAGCTTCACACGTACCCTGATGTCACGTCCTCTATGTACACGCTGCTGCTGACCGCCTCTTCCGCCGCCAAAGCCGCCTCCGAAGCCACTGAAGCCTCCACCGAAACCTCCGCCGAAGCCAAAGCCGCCGAGTATGTCGTTCAATATGTCATTGAGGTTGCCGAATCCACCGCTGAAGTCAGGACCTGCTCCCTCGACACCGGCATGACCGAACTGGTCGTAACGAGCCTTCTTGTCAGGGTCACTCAAGATCGAATAAGCCTCAGCCGCCTCCTTGAACTTCTCCTCAGCCTCTTTGTCGCCTGGATTCTTGTCAGGGTGGTACTTGACAGCCATCTTTCTGTAGGCCTTCTTTATTTCCTCAGCTGTTGCGCCTTTTGCAACGCCCAGCACCTCATAATAATCTCTTTTTGCCATTGTGACTTTATTTGAGTCTAGATACCTACAACTACTTTCGCGAAACGGATAACCTTACCGTTGAGTGTATATCCTGTCTGTACGACATCGAATACCTTTCCCTTCTTGTCTTCCTCAGGTACAGGGAACTGTGCAACCGCTTCATGAAGGTCTGTGTCAAAAACCTGATCCTTTGCCTCGATCACCGCGAGACCCTTGCTCTGAAGGTATGCTATGAGCTTATGATAGATGAGCTCTGTACCTTCCTTTGCCGCTTCGCTGTCGTTTGAATCCTTAAGAACAGCAAGCGCTCTTTCACAATCGTCAAGCACCGGAAGCAGTCCCTTGATAGTGTCAACAGAAGCCATGCTTACGAGTTCAAGCTTCTCCTGAGATGTACGTCTGCGGAAGTTCTCGAACTCTGCCATGAGACGGATGTAGTCATCCTTATCCTTCGCCACCTTCTCCTCAAGCTCCGCAATCTTCTTCTCGAGCTCTGCTGTCTGATCTACCTCCTCCTGCTCAAGCGACTTTTCCATTTCCACATCCTGCTCCTTTATCTGCTCCTGGTCCTTTTTTGATTTTCTTGACATATTCCTTTATCTCCTTTATCGTAATCTTACCTAATAGCAATGCGATCAATATCGCAATTGTCATTGTTATCAACATTTCAATGCTCTGGCCAAAATTAGATCCAGCCAAGCCGTCGCAAAGATAACAAATAATCTGCCATCCGAAAAATACTGACAATATGGCAGAAAAAAGGGCTGGCCAAATGTCGTTTGGTCAGCCCTTGATATCATGATTCCGAAGACTACTCCTCGATCTTCTTATATTTAGGAACGAGAGTCTTCATGATTGTCCATGCAATGATGTATGCAACCGCGCAGATGCAGAAGACGATCATATAGCCGGCTTCCTTGCCTTCAAATCCGAGGAATGTAAAGGCCGCACCCATGCTGTCCGAATAGTCAAAGAGCTTACCCGCACTGAGGTTGATGATGAACGAGCTCACACCACCTGCCATACCGCCGATTCCGGTAACGGTCGCAATCGCCGACTTAGGGAACATGTCGCCGACTGTCGAGAAGAGGTTGGCAGACCATGCCTGATGTCCGGCTCCTGCAAGGCCGATGATGATTGCAGGCCACCACGCCGAGAACTGTCCCATAGGCTGTGCGAAAAGAGCAAAGAGCGGGAAGAATGCAAAGATGAGCATCGAGAGCATACGGCCGTTGTACGGGTGCATTCCCTTCTTCTCAACGAACATCTTAGGAAGATATCCTCCGAAGATCGAAATGACAGTCACGATCGCATAGAGGGTCACGATAAGGGCCATTCCCATACCTGAAGATGCCTTGTAGCCAAACTGATCCTGGAAGTATGCAGGGGCCCAGAAAAGATAGAACCACCACACTCCGTCAGTAAAGAACTTACCTGTAATGAACGCCCATGTCTGACGATATGTGAAACATTTGAGGATCGGTATTGACTTTGCTTCCTGCTCATCAGCTGCAGCTGTCTTATCATCCTCATCCTGGCTTATGTAATCGAGCTCTGCCTGGTTAACATGCTTCGAGTTCTGCGGCTTGTCGTACATGAATACCCAGAATCCCATCCAGAGGAAACCGAGGGCACCGATGATCACGAAGGCCATCTCCCATCCGAAAGCAGATGCAAGCGGCGGAATGGTCACAGGGGCGATAAGGGCACCAACAGACGCACCGGCATTGAAGATTGAAGTCGCGAATGCACGGTCCTTCTTAGGGAAGTACTCCGCAGTAGTCTTGATTGCTGCAGGGAAGTTACCGGCCTCGCCGAGTGCAAGGATCGAGCGTGCTGCGATGAAAAGCCATACGCTGACTGTCGCTACTCCGAGGGCCGCATTCGAACCGGTCTCCACAGCCTTCATTGCCTCGATCGACTCGAATCCTTCGATATGCATTGTAGCCCATCCGCAGACAGAATGAATACATGCCGCGAACGACCACACTCCGATAGCCCAGAGATATCCTTTCTTTGTTCCCATCCAATCCACGAACTTTCCTGCGAAAAGCATGCAGACCGCGTAGAAGATTGAGAATACGGAAGTGATGACACCATACTGGCTGTCTGACCAGTGGAACTCAGGCGCAATGAATTCCTTCCATGTGAGCGAAAGCACCTGGCGGTCCATATAGTTTACAGTAGTTGCAACGAAAAGCAGAACCACCATCCACCAGCGCCAGTTCGTCATCAGTTCTTTACTAGTGTTCTTGTTCATTTGTATTTATTTATATGATTTTCAGACCAAAAATTATCAATCAATCGCAAAACTAACAATAATTTCCGACAATCCGTGTACGAGCACGGGAAAATACCTATCTTTGTTTTGGTTCGAAAGTCAGTAAACATCAAGACATCAGACACAGACATGATAACGATCAACGACGTAGCAAAAGCGGCAGGAGTTTCCAAAGGAACAGTCGACCGTGTGCTTCACAACCGCGGCGAAGTCTCGTCAAAAAGTCGCGAGAAAGTCCTTCGCGTCATAGAGGAGCTCGGCTACAAACCGAACGTATATGCGTCGATGCTCGCATCTCAGAAGAAACGCACCATCTGCTGCGTCATTCCTGAATATGTGGAAGGTGATTTCTGGTCTCTGACTGCAAAGGCCTGCTTGAGGCTGGAGAAACTGCGTCCCGCTACGGTATCACTGTAGAAATCGTGACATACGACCAGTATGAGATCGAGTCCTTCAGAGAGGTCTGTCACAATGTACTCGACAACAATCCTTCAGGAGTCATAGTAGCGCCCGTATTCCGTGCAGAAACCCTCCTGTTCGTCAACGCGCTTGCCGGCAAGGGCATCCCATATGTATATATTGACTCCAAGATTGAGGAAGATGAGGGATACATGGCATATTTCGGCATGCCTATGTTCCAGAGCGGATATCTTTGCGCGGACATCCTTATGAACGGAAGTCAGGCAGAAAGGCTTTATGTGGTCAGGATCGAACGAGACAAGACCGGACAGTCTGACCCGACCGCCGCAAGAAGAGCCGGCTTCATGAAATATATGGCCGAGAATTATCCCCAGACCGAGATCATTAACATTTTCATCGACCCGAAGGACAAGGGCAGCCGCCACTCACGTCTGGACGAGACGCTCGGCCAGGATAAGGGCAGAAAGCTTATAGTGATGTTCAATTCGAGAATCCACCTTGTGGCCGCATACCTCAAGGAAAGAGGGGCAGAGGGCTGCCGTGTTGTGGGTTTCGATTTTCTTGACAGAAACGTCGCTGCACTGAAGGAGGACCTGGTACAGCTGCTGATAGCTCAGCATTCAGACCGTCAGGCCGCATCTGCAGTCCTGTCTCTGACGGATAAGTTCGTGTTGGGTAAGGATGTGGTGAAGAAAGACAATTTCACCCAGATGGATATCCTCAACAAGATTAACTGCGACTACTACATGTAATCGCAGGATCACTCTGTGTCCAGAGCAACAAGCTGCTTGTAGGTAAAATCACCATAAAGGCTGTTGAGAGAAAAGGTGGCAGGATTATAGATCACCAGCTCCTGAACATTGTCTTTGCCATTGGACATATAATACACATCCACTTCCCCGTTCTTCGAAGGGCACTGTCCATAGTAGCGGTAATCCGCCAAAGCTCGATACAGATCATGGACAAACTCCGAGCGCGCATCGGAATCTGCATTATCCATCTTCAGCACATACAGCCTGTCCACATCAGATGCGACAGGTGCTACTTGAGTCGCCTTCATCAGCTGTCTTGCCAAAGCCATACGCACGCCCTGTGCGATGAAACTTCTGGCACCTTTGGCACCCTCATAATTAAGGATGACATCTTCCACCGGCGTCTGCGCATGCAGGCTCACCACAGAAACCAGCAGCAATATGATTATTGTCAAACTCTTACGCATAAAAAATCCCGGTTGCGGTCTAGTCCGCAACCGGGACATCAAATTCAGATTTTATACCAAAAAAGGAATATTACTTCTCCTTCTTCCAAAGATTAGACATATCCTCGAGAGTCTTACCCTTAGTCTCAGGAACCAGTCTCCATACGAAGAGAGCAGCGAGAATACAGATGACACCATAGAGGCCGTATGTAAACGCATGTCCAAAGTTCTCTCCCATTGAGCCGAGGCTCATATTGTACATTGGGAGGAATGTAGAAGAAACGATGAAGTTGAAGATCCACTGGAATGCAACAGCAATAGCAACAGCAGCACCACGGATAGTGTTAGGGAAGATCTCTGAGATAAGTACCCAGCAGATAGGACCCCAGCTGAACATGAATGATGCGCTGTAAATCATGATGCTGATGACAGCAACAACTGGTGGAAGAGCAGCAGATACGCTTGTGATTGCAACACCTGCAGCACCGAGAGCCATACCGAGCGATCCGACGATAAGGAGCGGCTTACGGCCGAGCTTCTCGACAGTGAAGATTGCAACGAGCGTGAATGAGATGTTCACAACACCCATAAGCACAGTCTGCATCATTGGGTTACCCATACCGAGCGACTCGAAAATACGAGGTGCGAAGTAGAGAACCGCATTGATACCTACAGCCTGCTGGAATACGCTGAGCATGATACCGACGAAGATGACAAGCCATCCGTAAGTGAAGAGCTTCTCAGTCTTCTCGGTAGTTGTAGCCTTGATCTCAGAAAGGATCTCAGCAGCTCTTGACTTACCGTTGATCTTAGAAAGGATAGTAAGAGCCTGCTCATCCTTACCTACCATAGCAAGGTAGCGTGGAGTCTCAGGTACAAAGAAAAGAAGGAGCGTGAAGAGTCCTGCAGGAACTGCCTCACTTACAAACATATATCTCCAACCTGTAGCGATCATCCATTCTGCCTCACCTGGGTTTACGATCTGATAGATACCGTTTGCCATCTTCTCGATTGCAGGTGCAATGTGGTCGCCGAGGATAAGGAAGTTCACGAAGTAAACTACGAGCTGACCGAAGATGATAGCGAACTGGTTCCATGATACGAGAGTACCACGAAGGTTGCTTGGAGCCACCTCAGCGATGTACATAGGGCAGATTGCAGATGCAAGACCTACACCGACACCACCGAGCACTCGGTAGAAGTTAAACGCCACGAGAAGCGAGAAAGTTGGCTGACCCTTTGGGAAGAAAAGGAACTCAGGAGCGAAAGAACCGAGAGCTGAAAGGAAGAACATGATACCCGCCATGATGAGCGACTTTCTACGTCCGAACTTTGAAGCCAGATATCCTGAAAGAGCAGCACCGATGATACATCCGAGCAATGCGCTTGAAGATGTCACACCGTGGAAGAAGTCAGAATAAACGAAGTCCTTTGCACCGAGGAAGAATGCCTGGAGTCCCTTCTCAGCACCTGAAATAACAGCTGTATCGTATCCGAAGAGAAGACCTCCGAGTACAGCCACAAGCACTATCGAAAGAAGATAACTCTTGCTTCCTTTGTCATTTGCATTAGTCATAGTCATTAATTTAAAGTTACGATGATTCATATAAGATCCCCGGTCAAGCCGGGGATGACATTATTGTCATGAAAATCCGGTCAAGCCGGGGATGACATTGGTGTCATGAAGATCCCCGGTCGGGTATGGGATGATCCACACTGCAACCGGGGATGACATTATTCTATGTCATTGCCGGGAATCCGGCAATCTTAATTAGCAATACATGTTGAGGATAGCCTCGTAAAGCTCCTGCTTTCCTGAAGTCTGCTTAGGCTCGTCAACCTGCTTTCCGTAAGCGTAAACGTCCTCGAGAGTAAGCTTGCCTTCCTCGAACTCCTTACCCTTACCTGAATCGAATGAAGCATAACGCTCAGCAAGCATCTTCTTGTATGGGCTCTCCTCGAGAAGAGCAGCAGCGCTCTCAAGAGCACGTGCCATTGCGTCCATACCAGCGATGTGTGCGATGAAGATGTCCTCGAGGTCAGTAGAGTTACGACGAGTCTTAGCGTCGAAGTTAGTACCACCGTTTCCGAGACCGCCACCACGGATGATCTGCATCATAGCCTGAGTGAGCTCGTAGTTGTCGCAAGGGAACTGGTCAGTATCCCAACCGTTCTGGTAGTCACCGCGGTTAGCGTCGATAGAACCGAGCATGTTGTTGTCAACAGCAACTGCAAGCTCGTGCTCGAATGTGTGACCTGCGAGAGTAGCGTGGTTAACCTCGATGTTCACCTTGAAGTCGTTCTCAAGACCGTGTGCCTTAAGGAAGCCGATTACAGTCTCAGTATCAACATCGTACTGGTGCTTTGAAGGCTCCATTGGCTTAGGCTCGATAAGGAATGTACCTGTGAAGCCCTTTGAACGAGCGTAGTCACGAGCGAGAGTAAGCATCTGTGCAAGGTGCTCCTTCTCTCTCTTCTGGTCTGTGTTAAGAAGGCTCATGTAACCCTCACGGCCACCCCAGAATACATAGTTCTGACCGCCGAGCTCGATAGTCGCGTCAATAGCGTTCTTGATCTGAACACCAGCGCGAGCAACTACGTCGAAATCAGGGTTAGTAGCAGCACCGTTCATGTAACGCTTGTTACCGAATACGTTAGCTGTTCCCCAAAGAAGCTTGATACCAGTCTCAGCCTGCTTCTCCTTAAGATAAGCTACAACAGCCTTAAGGTTAGCCTCATACTCCTCAACGTTTGCACCCTCGTCAACGAGGTCAACATCGTGGAAGCAGTAGTACTCGATACCCATCTTCTGCATGAACTCGAAACCTGCGTCAACCTTAGCCTTAGCAACCTCTACTGGATCAGTAGCTGCGTTCCAAGGGAATGACTTTGTACCGCCACCGAACTGGTCAGCACCCTCAGCGCAGAGTGTGTGCCACCAAGCCATAGCGAACTTGAGCCACTCAGCCATAGTCTTGCCGAGGACTACCTTGTTTGCATCATAATAACGGAAAGCCATTGGGTTCTTGCTCTCCTTGCCTTCGAACTGGATCTTACCGATACCAGGGAAAAATTCTTTTGTTGCCATAATTTTAGTGAAATAAATAAAAGTTGTTAGTATGAATTTTCAGTTATTAAAGTCTTGACTTCCAAGTCTCGTATGCATCAGCGTATGCCTGTGCGTCAGCTGCTGAAGGCTCGATTACAGCGAGCTTCTCAAGAGTTGAGAATGCGTCGTTGTTATCCTTGTAGATACCTGCTCCGATACCTGCACCCTTAGCTGCACCTACAGAACCGTCAGTATCGTAAAGATCGATGACTGCGCCTGTTACACCTGCGAGAGTATTTCTGAAGATAGGGCTGAGGAACATGTTAGCGTGACCAGCGTGGATCTTGCTTACGTTCATACCCATCTGCTCCATAACCTCGATACCGTACTTGAATGAGAATACGATACCCTCCTGAGCTGCACGTACAAGGTGTGACTTGTTGTGTACGTTGAAGTTGATTCCGTGGATAGAAGCACCAACCTCCTTGTTCTCGAGCATACGCTCAGCACCGTTACCGAATGGGAGGATGCTTACGCCTGCGCTACCGATAGGAGCCTGAGCTGCGAGGTCGTTCATGTCTGCATAAGAGATGCCCTCTGGAGCAACGTTTCTCTTCATCCATGAATTGAGGATACCTGTACCGTTGATGCAGAGAAGTACACCGAGACGAGTCTGCTCAGCTGTATGGTTAACATGTGCGAATGTGTTCACACGTGACTTAGGGTCATAGTTTACATCTCCGAGGACACCGTAAACAACGCCTGAAGTACCTGCTGTAGAAGCGATCTCACCTGGGTTGAACACGTTGAGTGAGAGTGCGTTGTTAGGCTGGTCACCACCACGGTAAGTGATAGGTGTTCCCTCTGCAAGGCCGAGCTCTGCAGCAGCTGCTGCGCTTACCTTACCCTGCTCTGAGAATGTAGGACGGATCTCTGGGATGAGAGAGCTGTCGATTCCGTAGTAATCGAGAAGCATCTTTGAAACCTCGTTGTTCTTGAAATCCCAGAACATACCCTCTGAAAGACCTGAAACTGTTGTGCAGATCTCACCGCTGAGCTTCATTGCGATGTAGTCACCTGGAAGCATGATCTTGTAGATCTTAGCGTAGAGCTCCGGCTCATTCTCCTTAACCCATGCGAGCTTTGAAGCTGTGAAGTTACCTGGAGAGTTGAGAAGATGCTGGAGGCAGTTCTCGTGTCCGAGTGTGTCGAATGCGTTCTGACCGTAAGGCACTGCGCGAGAGTCGCACCAGATGATTGACGGACGAAGAACGTTCATGTCCTTGTCTACGCAAACAAGACCGTGCATCTGATAAGAGATACCGATTGCCTTGATATCCTTCGGATCAACTCCTGAAGTAGCAAGAATGTCAGCAGTTGCCTGCTTGAGATACTCCCACCATGATGATGGTTCCTGCTCTGCCCATCCCTTCTTTACAGCGATGATAGGAGCTTCTGACTTTGGATAAAATGCTGATGCAGCGCACTTTCCGCTCTGTGCATCCACGATGCTCGCTTTAACTGACGAGCTTCCGATATCGTAACCTAATAGATACATGTTTTTAATTTTAGTTATTCCTATATGTGACGTTAATACATCAATGCAAAATTAGCAGATTTTTCCAATCTACGAAAGGTTTGTACCAAAAATACGCTAACTAAATGTTTAAATTACTTATTTTCTGACACTTAAAAGACCAGAAAACAAGGATAAATTTACTATATCCATCCTATTTCCTTTCTTTCCGAAAGCACTTTTATTCAGCGTATAGAGTCTTGCAGGCTTGTGATTTACGTTATCTTCCATCTCTTCGGTCTCCAGAAGGATGCCTGAAGCGAAGAGTTTCTTACGGAAATTCCTGTTGTCTATCTCAATTCCGAACACGGCTTCGAGAAGGTTCTGCAGCTGTCGCACGGTAAACTTCTTCGGCAGAAGCTTGAACGCGACAGGCGACCATACGATATCCTTCTGAAGAACTGACAGGGCATCGGAAAGGATGTCCATATGGTCCATGATAAGGTAGTGGATATCATCGACATTCACCCAGACCGCACCCTTGCTCTTCGTATATCGGGTCATTCCCTGATCAAGCTTCACCAGGGCATAATATCCCACAGTAACCACTCGGTCGGTATGTATGCCGTGGTACTGGCATATCCATTTCAACTCATCTTCGTCGACACGTTCCGGATCCGAGAAGATCGAGGTCTGCTTGAGATAGAGGTCTCTGAGTCCGGTCGCTCCTTCAGCAATTCGCGAGGCAGCTTCCGGCAGGGTCTCGTTTTCCCTGATCATACCTCCGGGCAGCTTCAGTTCCTTTTCGTGATATAGCGGGTCGACCGTCCTTCTTCTGACAAGAAGAGTCTTCAGGTTCGTTCCATCGAACCCGAATATCGCACAGTCGACCGATATCGCCGAATTTGTCTGAACATTATCCATCCCGGAACTACTTTCCTACAAAGACGTATTCCTTGCCCGCAACTGTCGGAACATCATATAAATTTGTAGCTGCAACCTGCTGGACCTCCAATGCCGCTGCCTCAGAGATCAGAGGCTTTGCAACTTCAGGAACTGCGAAATAAGGATTAGGGTTCTCCCCTGCCGCCTCGTCGAGAGCCGCACCGCCCTTCATGGCAAGTTCACCTGCAGTCCTTATGCGGAGGTTTCCGCCAAGCTGGGACTTCACCTTCAGCATGACGATCTTTCCATCCTTCCACTCGATGTCGACAACAAAGCCTCCACGTGCCACAAGGCCTGTAACCTTACCGTCCTGCCATCTGTCCGGTACAGAAGGGAGCACATGCACGGCACCGTCGTGGCTCTGGAGGAGCATCTCCGCAACTCCGGCAGCACAGCCGAAGTTACCGTCGATCTGGAACGGCGGATGAGCATCGAAAAGGTTAGGATATGTACCGCCCTTGCCCCAGAAGCCAGTACTTCCGGCAGGGCTCAACTGGTCTGTAATGAGCTTGTACGCTCTGTTACCGTCAAGAAGTCTTGCCCAAAGGCACACCTTCCATCCCATTGACCATCCTGTTGCAGGGTCGCCTCTGTAGTTGAGCGAGTTGCGTGCAGCTGCAAAGAGTTCAGGTGTTCTCCAAGGAGATATCTGGTTGCCTGGGAAGAGTCCATAAAGATGAGATACGTGACGATGGTGGTCGTCAGGGTTGTCCCAATCATACATCCACTCCTGGAGCTGCGCATGCTTACCTATCTGCATAGGAGCCATCTTCGATTTCAGCACAGCAAGAGTGTCTGCAAAAGCTGCGTCCTCACCCAAGAGCGCAGATGCAGTGATGATGTTTGTGAAAAGTTCAGAAACCATCTGGTTGTCCATGGTTGTTCCGGCACATACGGTCACATCGCCCGGATCGCGCATGAATGCGTTTTCAGGAGAGTTAGATGGAGCAACGACCATCCATCCGTGGTCAGGCTCAGGAATCATGAAGTCGACGAAGAATTCTGCAGCGCCCTTCATGATCGGATAGACCTCGGCAAGGAATGCCTGGTCTCCTGTATGGAGATAGTGTTCCCAAAGGTGACGGCAGAACCATGCTCCTCCTGTAGGCCACATTCCCGATGCTGCGAAATCCACCGGACCTGTGATTCTCCAGATGTCTGTATTATGGTGGAGTACCCATCCGCGGGTGCCGTACATTGTCTTCGCGGTCTGGGCACCTGTCTGAGCCACTTCCTTTACCATCTTGATGAACGGCTCATGCATTTCCGAGAGATTTGCGATCTCTGCAGGCCAGTAGTTCATCTCGACATTGATGTTTGTCGTGTATTTGCTGTCCCATGCAGGATTCAGACCTTCCGCCCAGATTCCCTGGAGGTTAGCAGGCTGGCCGCCAGGCTGCGAACTGCAGATAAGAAGATAACGGCCGAACTGGAAATAGAGCTCGACAAGCTGAGGGTCGTCGCCTGCAGCAAAGTCGCGGACTCTCTGGTCTGTTGTAGCAGCAGCTGCAGGAGTAGTTCCGAGATCGAGGGTCACGCGGTCAAAATAACTGCTGTATTCTGCTACATGATCCTTCTTCATGGACTTGTAATTCCTCTTGGCTGCAGCATTGAGGATATCAAGAGCCTCCTTGTCTGCATCTGCAGTCAAAGACTTATAGTCAGTGAAGTTTGTACCTGTAGAAACGATGACATAGGCTTCGTCAGCGCCTGAAACAGAGAGTTCTGCATCTGAAGCGGAGATTGAACCGCCCTTATGGAGTACACGTGCTCTTGTTGTGAACTGCACCTTTCCTTCAAGACCTTCCTGGTCGCCTGTGATTCCTCTCAGCACGACATCGCCGTCCTCCACCGCGATGGTCTGCTTCTTATGAGGCGAAGCCAAGGATGCATTGAATGTGAGTTTTCCCTTTTCTGAGGCGGTCAATCTTACAACCACAACATCGTCGGCGAATGAAGAGATCACTTCCCTTTCATAAACGACGCCGTCTACCGTATATCTCACAGCTGCTGTCGCATCAGATATATCGAGGTCGCGGTAATAGTCTGTAAAATTCTCATGTCCCGGAAATTCGAGGAAGAGGTCACCTACGGCCTGATATGACATGCCGTGGTTTACCTTGAAGAAGATCTTCTGGTCGACCATATCCTGAGCTGCTCTGTATTTGCCGTCGAAGATCAGGTCACGGATCTCGTCGATTGCTCCGGCTTCGACTGCCGGATTGGCGTTCGAGTTAGGCTGACCAGCCCATACGGTCTCCTCATTGAGCTGAAGCTGCTCCTTTGCAGGATTACCGAAGACCATCGCTCCAAGTCTTCCGTTACCTACAGGAAGGGCCTCAACCCATCGTGCGGCAGGTTCATCATACCAAAGTTTCAGGTCAGTTGTCTTTTCCTGTGTACATGCCACAACAAGCAACATTGCGGCGAACAGTATCTTTCTCATAGCGTATCAGTATTTAGTATTCTACAAATATACAAAATACACAAGAGAAAGATACTGTTTCACTTAGATATTTCAGTAATCCTTTATAATATTCTTGTCGACATCCCTTAAAATCACTGACATCCAGCAAAGCAGGAAGCCAAAGAGGATGAGTCCGATTCCTGTCATAAGGACTATTGTCGCGATTCCGACACTGAATGGATTGGCAAGGATGATCAAAGACAGAATGAGAAGGAGCACTCCGCCGAAAATGGTCCAGCCGAAGCCTTTTATCCTGAAGGTCTCAAGATCGCCTCCGAATGCTATGGTCATGAAGGCATGATACATCATCCAGATTCCTAGCATGAACGGGAGAAATGCCGCAGCGCCTCCAGGATATGCACATAGGAAGATACCCAGCAGGAAATCGAGGACTCCACCGATCACCATATATCCGCGCATTGCGATATAGTTCCCGCTGGTGGATGCCAGAATGAGCTGGGAAGCTCCCACAAACAGCATTATTATTCCTGTCAGGATACTGAGGACCATATAGCTTTCCATCGGAAAGACAAACACAGAAATGCCCAAGGCAACACAGAAGATGCCTGCAAGCATCAGCAGCCACCAATGATGGACAGCACGGCCGGCTCTGTCGGCCAGATTTTCAAAATGACGTTTCATGGTACTAACAATTAATCAGCACCATGAAATGTCAATTAATATGCCATCAGACCGTTTGCGTAGCCTGCGTAGGCGTATTTTCGGTTGTAGTTACCGTCCCATATGCCGGCAGGCTCGTCGCCTCTCCATGCACCTGTCGGAGGGTCCACCGGCGCCCAATGGGTGATGCCATACTGTTGGGCAGGAGGAACGATTTCAAAGTATTTGCGGATGATGAATTCGTAGAAGTCCGCCATCGCCCTGTGCTGGGCGTCTGTCATCTGCGAAACTTTAAGGGAATTGCCATGAATATCCACATATCCCATATCGAGTTCGGAGATCTTGACAAGTTTACCTGTATTCGACATCAGCTGAAGCATCTTCACGATATGTTCTTCCTTGCTTCTCTGAGTATTCTGGTCGGCATAACATGAGATATGCATCTGAGTACCGATACCGTCGACCTTGGTCACACCATCAGCTTCCCATTTCTGGATCCAATTGATAAGGCTCTTGAGCTTCTTGTTGTCATCCCAGTCCGACTCGAGGTTATAGTCGTTGATGAAAAGTCGCAGAGGTGCAGTTCCGCCACATTCAGCGTAATACTTGCGGGCTTTTTCAAATACTATACGTACATAATCGATATCTCCCAGATAGTCCTGCCAGTAGAAGTTGCTTGAACTTCCACCCTTGCCAGATTCGAGATCATAATATCCGTCACCGTTTCCGTCCCATCCGGAAATAGCCTCGTTGACAGCATCCCAGGCCGAGACTCTGGTCGCAGTAACTTCCATCATACCCTTGATCCAACGGTCCATCTCTCCGATCAGCACCTCCTTCTTCTCTGCGTCGGTCAGAGGGAGATACTCATATGTGGATGCAGTATCGATAAAATAGAAATCGTCGATATAGATATCTCCTGCAAATTCTCCGAAACTGAAGATCAGGCGGTTACCTCCGGCAGCAGTACATTCGCACTTGATCTCGACATTCTTCCATGCTGTATCGAACTCAACTGCAGGGTACTCACCTGCGGACTTGTAACCGTCGGTTATCTGAAGACCTGCGCTCAGTTTTCCTTTCGATGATCCCTTGATTCTGAATCTCAGAGCATAGATCTTTCCCACCTCAAACGGAGAAGCCATATCATACGCGAACTGAGCCTCCCAACTCTGGACCACCGACGGATTGGAAACCTTGAGCGCACCGTTCTGGACCGAGCGTGTCGAATTGTTGCCCCATCCCATGAACGGACTTTCTCCATTATTGAAATCAGCCTCCAGAAGCACCGCCTCAGAAGTCTCACCCGAAGGCAGTTCCACCTTCTTTCCTTTTATGACGGAGTTCAGGTAGGCAGTCTGCTGGGCATGCCATGCAAGAGTATGTCCGAAAACAGACATGCCCGCCTTCTCAGCCTCGTCAAGTGTACGCTTCACACGGGAGAAGTCCATCGTACCGTCTGCACGGACTACTGAAGCGTGCTTGAACGCATTCTCCGGAGTCATCTCATCGAAGTTGTTGACAGCCATTTCATACCTTGAGGATTTCTTGAAGAAGTCATCGACAGGGATGGCTGCACCTAACTTGAAGTTCGGAGATACCGAGCGGTTCACATAATTCTTCAGATGATCGTATGCATCAAGGTTGTTATAGGACGGCGAATTGTCCGGTTCCGGAGCCGGCTCCGGATCAGGTTCCGGCCCGGGGTCCTGACCTTCATTTTCTTCCTTGTCATGCCAAGGCGGTCTCACATCTTCCTTATCATCTTCCTTATCATTTTCAGGAATATCTTCAGGAGTACATGCAGCAAAGCATAGCAATGCGAAAATCAGCATCGCAGACAAAAGTCTTTCAAGGAACAGTCTCATGGTTCAGATTACTGAAGGGTTATCTTATCTATGATGATAGGTTTGTTACCGTATGACCAGAAGCCCACAATATACAAGTGTGCCGGACTGATCTTGTTTCCGTCCTTATCCTTCATATTATGGAGGTCAATTGTAACCTTCTTTGAATCTCCGAAATCATACATTGCAGGATTGCTCCAGTAGTTGTTCTTATCGAACAGTCTGAACGATACTGCACTGTCATTATCATTTCCGAGTTCGACAGTCAAGGTCTTGAACGAAGAAAGATCCAATCCTTCCGAATACAGCCATCCTCCGAAACCGTACTGACCTGTTATCAAAGTCCTTGTCGCTTCATCGAATGAGCCTGTCTCCCATATCGAGGGATTGAACATCGCATTGGTCAGAGGGAATGGAGTTATCACCCTTACTGCAACCTCCAGAGTCTTGGTCACACCACCCTGCGAAGTATATGAGACAGTCAGTTTGGTGGAGCCTTCCTTCTTTGCAACGAGCTTGCTTCCGGCTATTACTGCTACACTCTCATCAGCAACTTTCAGCACAGCCTTCGAAGTGACTGCTGCAGCAGAACCGTCAGCATACGATGCCTTTACGACAAGATTCCTGCTGTCACCAAGTCTAAGGTCAAGAGAAGCACCGACTCCTGTTATCTCGAGACCGGTCAGAGTTCCTTCTGACACAGTTTCTCCTGCATACTCCTTGAACCAGTGATATACAGGCCACGGACATGCTTCAGGATCGTTCAGGAAGGTATAGTTGCCAGGAGTTCCGGGTACATCCTTGAAATTCACTAGAAGTTCCTGGCTTGTAAAGATCATCCAGCTTACATTACCTGAGTTGTCTGCAATGTATTTGAAGTTGGCACCGAAGCCTTCACCACCTGCAATACCGGTTACGCTCTTTCCCCATGATGAATCATATTTCGCTGGCGCCCAGTCCATTTCGGTCACCATTATCGGAGCATAATCTGCCACAGGCTTGATCTGAGCGTCCCAACCTCTCTGGAAACCGTCATATCCGCCGCCTCTGATGCCACCGACATTTTCGTTAGGATCGACTTCGGCATCACTGTTATACCATCCCGGATACACATGGATCGCAAATCCGATATTCTCTCCTGTAAAGCGATGTGTCGCATATCCTGCATACTGAGACTGGTATCCCAGACCCGGCACCCAGATGATGTTACGCGCCTTGTTACCGCGGATCTTGTCAATCACAGCTTGAAAAAACATCTGAGCACTCTGGAAGTGTGCATCACCGCTGCTTCCCACAGTACCGTCTGTACCCTTGATGTTGATCGGCTCGTTGGCAAGCTCGAACATGACCTTACCGTTATTCTTGAGTTTAGGATGTTTCGAAACGATATCCCAGACCTTTTCAAGGAAAGTCTGATAGTCATCATTCACCGCAATCAGATCCGGAGATACTCCAGGAGGGCGCATGACTACATAAAGTCCCTTGCTGATAGCATATTCAGCCATAGGGACAAATACCTTGTCAAGATAATTTCTGAAACGCACCTCGGAGAAGCGCTCATGCCCTTCGTATCTGACTGACGGCTTTGATGTATCGTCGCTCCAGTACGGGTCCATATGCATTCGGACAAAATTCATCCTCCATCCTGCTGCCAGCAGCTGGTCGATCATGGCTTTGTTATGGCGCAGACATGCCTCCACATCATAGTTACCCCATGCATTATTGTTGAAGAACGGACTGTATGTCTGTCCGAATCCGTGGAGGTTCACGATATTGCCCTGAGCATCCTTGAGATACCTTCCGACTACATTCAGTTCCAGAGGTGTGTTATCCTCCGGTTCCGGTTCCGGATCGACAGGAGTCTCTTCATTGTTCTCCTTATCGTGCCATGGCGGTTTCACCTCACCCTTCTCCTCCTCCTTATCCGTTTCCGGTATATCATCCGGAGAGCAGGCAGTAAAACAAAGTGCAAAGACGACCATAAGGGCTACCAGAAATCTTTCAAGCAAGGTCTTCATAGTATGAGTGTCATTTAATAGCTATACATTCCATCTCGACAAGCCAGCCCGGGCGGCATACAGGTGCCCACACGAATACTTTCGGATGCTGAGGGAAACGTTCTTCATACATCGACCTGACTGAAGCATAATCAGCGATATCTCTCAGATACACAATCATATGCACGACATCCTCATATGCACATCCGGCCTCTGCCAGAAGCACCTCGACATTCTCCCACATACGGAGGGTCTGCTTCCTTACATCTCCCGGATGGACGATCTGTCCACGGTTGTCGATGCTTGCCGTTCCAGAAATGAGGACATGTCTTCTATCTGCAAAATCCACCACCGTACCTCTTTCGAAGGTCACGCCGTATTCGTGGGTCGGGTTGAGATGGGTGGATCCTTTCAGGTACGTAACCTTTTCGGCAGGGATGCCTTCGACCGCATATGCATCCATCGAAACCAGAGAATCCTTATATCCGTTCGTTCCGGCGATTCCGGTGCTTGCAAGATAATGGGTCTTCTCAGTCAGGCCCATCTGCTGGAAACGTTCCTTTCTTCCGACCACGACTCCCATATAGTTCGTATCCACATCCTGCACAAAGAACCATGTACGCAGACAATTATCCGGAATACTGCATCCCTTTGATTCAATCTTCTGCGCATATGAATCCAATATCATTTCGGTCTGCGCCTTCGAATCCCCTCCGCAATGACATCCATTGCTGAACCAAAGATGTCTGCAACCAAGGTAGTCCGCAGACCAGATTCCGTCCGTTTCGCGTACATCAGTGACGTCAGATACAAGGTAGGCCCACATCGCCACCTTGCTGCCATCGAGCGGCGGCTGGCCGATTACGGACACCGCACAGTTCCAACGTTCTTCAGATGCACTCTTCAGGGCCTCTGCCTGATTTGCTGCATCGCTCAGAAAATATCTGATGAATATCGGGGTCGCATTAATTTTTGAGGCCACATCATCATAAGATGCATGAAGCGCCTGCAGCTGTTCTTCGAATGAACCTTCTGCAGCGACATGCACCATCATGTGGTACTCACCTGTACCTCCTGCAGTCTCAAACGAGGAGACCTGCACTGAGGCTGTGTCATATTCTGATCTGTTATATCTCATTCCTGTCATTTTCTTCTGTAACCCAACTTCATCGCCTTGCCCTCACGCGCAAATTCTGCTATTTCGCTTCCGTTCACTCCCACCTTTCCGCTGACAAACTCAGGAATATTGTAGGCATACATCTGAGAATCATAGTATCTGCGGGGACTCTTCTGTGGCAGAAGGAACGGCTTATGAGCATTTCCTTCGCGGTCAATATAGGAGAAATAAGGTTTTGTATACAATCCGTCGTCTCTTCGGCTGCTGAATACCAGCCATCTGCTGTTGCTGCTCCAAGAGTGGTAGCTTTCCACATCGTCGCTGTTCAGCGCGGTCATCGGAGACACTTCTCCGGTCGTAAGATCTACAGAATAAAGGTCTGAATCCTTATGCCAGATCGAGAAGTTGCCGTAGTTGCTCAAGGCGAACACAAGGAATCTTCCGTCCGGAGAGATTCTTGGGAAGGATACGCTTCTGTCTTCAATTCGGGCATTATAGAGAGTGTCCACCTGAGTACCGAACGAGCAGTCTTCAGGATTGAAGTCCACTCTGCAGAGGCTGTATTTTGCTCCCCTGAATTTCGCAGGCATAGGTGCCACAGATGCAGCACTGCAGAAATAGAGACTTCTGCCGTCTGGCGAGAATGTCGGGAAGGTCTCGAATGAATCATCGGAGCTGAGGACATCAGCTGTCACAATCTCGTGTGCGTTCACGTCATACACAACTACATCCGACACCTCATCCACCACTTCCACGACATTTATGTTCTTGGTATGTACGACCTCATTTGTAGTGTTTACTGTAAAGGCCACATAGTTTCCTGTGGTATGCCAGTAAGGATATACAAGTGGAGAAATGGTATTATCTGTCTTTGTGTCAAGCTTTTCCTTGACGCCGTTTCGGAAGATATAAGTACCGCCAAGTTCAGAACGCAGATGGAAAAGCATGTAGTCCGGATCCCTGTCTCTGAAAGAATGGCAGTTCACACAGTTTCCTCGTCCCTGAAGATTACTGTATATACGGCTTTCCTTATAGTTCTCGAGGTTTCTCTGACAGATGCTCATCTCCTTCCACATCGTATATCCCGGAGGTATGAGTCTGTACGCAAGGTACGGATCCATGTCTTCCTCTGCGACTGTCATGGTAAAAGGTTCATATCCTATCCACTTGCCGTCCTCCTTCACACAAAGTGTAAACGTGATGCGGCCGCCTCGAGACTTCTCCATCAACGAGTTCCAGAAGCGCTTTCCGAAAGACACTTCTCCATCTTTGACTGCAAGATAATCCACTTCCCCACCGTGCTCGAGCTTCAGGACCATCTTTCCTGCCGGTGCTTCGACCACGAAGTTCATCGGTGCGACATTCGACGGTATGACCACATCCTTGTAGTCCGGGAATACGACCGGAGATATGGACTTATATTCTTCGACTGTGATATCATGAGAGCAGGAACAGATGATTCCGCTCAAGATCATGACAAGCATCAACATTTTCTTCATCGCTGCGCCTCCTCCAATATTTTGTACAACTCATAGAACTGAGACAGGATGACATTCGACGGACATGCCTCGAAGATGTCCCTCATATCTCCCACGACTCCTTCATATCTCGCATATTCGTCTGTCAGAGGAATGGATGCGTACATCATTCCCATCACCTTATCTCCTTTGATCGCCTCTACGTCGCCGAGATATTTCCTCATATCGACAGCCCAACCTCTGTAGAACAGGGTCTTTTCAAGGAGGTTCATATATTTTTCAGCGACATCATGTGCTCCCAGCACCAGATTTATCCTGATGAGCGACTGAAGCTGACGCGGATGTCTCGAACCTGGGGTCACGACGTTTCCGTCAAAGGCTGCCTTTCGGGCAGAGCCGAGATAACCCCATGCCTGGTATACGGTACTCTGGAGCGAAAGTCCTGTCTTGAGATTCGGGGTCGGATACATCAGGCTGGACAGATCCTGCGGATTGTAGTATCTGAAGTTCTGGACAAGCTGTCCTTTATTTGCAAGTGCCAGGTTCAGATAGCTGACAAGGAAGGTAGGCTGCCTGCGGTCAGCTGTACTTATGATTCTGTCCCAATCCTCATTTTCAGCCCAATACTGTTCCTGGATAAGACGATAGAAGGTTCTGTTGTGAACCTGCGAATAGAGATTTCCTGCGACAAAGAACGAAAAGAAGATTCCTGTTCCGATCAGGACCTTGATGAAGGATTCCTTCATATCCATACGTGACACCACCCATGCGGCAAGAATCAGTATAGGCACGATGGCCCATGCATATATCGGGAAATAATATGTTGACGGCCAGTCATAATACATGAACGGCGATATCGCATGTTCCCAACTGCTGACCATCGAAGTCTTGACGCAGATCAATGCAGTCGCACCGAAAACGACCGGATACGCAAGAGCCTTGAATCCCTTCACGCCTGTCGTAACTATTTCATAGACAAGAGCTGATACGGCGAAGACCATGGACACGCTACCAGCGAGATAGTAGAGCGAGGGAACGATGATTATTCCTGCAATGTAACGTAATTTTTCCTTGTCTACAGACACATATGCATACAGTGCCGCAAGCATCATGACAAATGCGACATGTCCCTGGAATCTGTAATAGTCATTTTCCATGCAGAGGAAAAGGAAGGCTGCCGGAAGCAGGGAGAATCCTGCCATGGACTTTGTCTTTGCGATGCGGACGAGAGTCTTATAGAGAAGAAATGCCGCAAGCACATATATAGCAGAAACTATTACGGTTCCTGCAAACGGGATCCTCATGAACTGGGTAAGGAAGGATGCGGTCATTGAAGCCAGTCCTCCAGTATTCATCAGCTTAGCCAGGATGTCCGGCCAGTCATACAGAAAGAGGTCGTTGCTCTCGATGTTATAGAAGCGGAATTCCTGGGTAAAATGGATTCCTGCCGCCATACAGAGGATGACAGCACATAGTATTATTATTTTAAAGTTTTTCTTCATCGGTTAGTATACATAAGCCCAGTAAGTACCGGCATATTTCCTTTTGGCCTGTGATGTCTTTCCGCTGCTCATCAGGTTTGTAAAATCTGAAAATTTCTTCCAGACTTCCTCGTCTATCCTGTACATATTCAAGATATCCGGTTCCTTGCTCGCAATCAGCAGAAGGGCTTCCTGGTAAAGGACAGGAATCTGTTTTCCACTGGAATAAAGAGAATTTGCTACGATATTGAATATGTTATAGAATGTATTTCCGTCCTTTTCAGCAAGCACACCACACAGGAGATAGTCCGAAAATCTATTATCATTCGGATACCTGTCTACCATGGATGAAATATCGGGAAGGAATGACTCCAGAATAAATGGCGCTCCTGTGATGTGTGATACAGGTTCTTCATCTCGAATGGATTCAAGTACAGGAAGGCGCTCCTTAAGCCATTTTCCGTGACATGAGGAATGAGCAAGGATATCCATATACTTTCTGGCCAGATCATAATCCTTCTGTTCAAGATAGATGTCAGCCAGATTCCTCAAAACATCAAAGCTCATACCCGGAAACGACTGTATTGCCTGCTGATACAGATGATAGACTGCCGGATTATTCATGCCCAGACTGCGGTAGAACAGCACATTGAAGGCCAGACAGAATGGTTCCTGAACAGTGTAGAACATAAAGTCTTCCGACGATGAAAGTCCGTAGCTGAATGCATAATCAGGCAACTTGCCGGTCTGAACCAATGCAAGAAGCACATACTTGCGCTTGTATTCATTCCTGACAGCATCCTGAGCGGAAACGATTTCCAGGATCTCATTCCATTCACCATTTTCTGCAAGGTACTCAAGATGGGCAATATCCTCATATTCACGTCCCATGGATCCTGAGTCAGTGATGACAAAGAAAGTTGTCACAGCCGAAACAATCAGAAGGACCAGAGAGACATATCTGTTGCGGATGATTTCAGGCACTTTCCTGAAAGGTTTTCCGGCAAGTGCAGACAGCCATACAATCAATGACACAGCAACCGCTGCGAACAATATTGTCAAAGATCTTGTGAGCGTCAGGTCACTCATCTGATAATGGACATATACAGGAAGGGCAGCAAAAGCTATCCACAGCATTCCTTCAGATTCTTTGAACAATCGTCTGATGACTGAAGACACACAGAGCACAAACAGCACCGGCAACATAGCCTGAATGGCTGCACCTATGACCGGATGTGCATAAAACTGAAGCAGGAACGCTCCCATGTATCTGAAAATATCCTCCGGAAGGTCAAAATATATCGTTGTAAAGTCAGGAACTGTAGAAAAACAGCTGAATCCCTCCAACCATATAAGGAAGTATGGGTAGGCAAAATACCACATTGCCCACAAGAAAACAAAAAACAGTATGTATATGTATTTCCTCATCTCAATGCAGTTTTAATCTTCAGAATAAAAAAGGTCGGCAACCTCATCCGGAAGGCTCACTTTACCGGAGATGAATTCCGGAACGTTGTACGACTTCAATCTCCAGAAATTATATCGCGGATCTTCCTGTGGCAACAGGAACGGTTTATGAGGATTTCCTTCATGGTCATAATAAGCTATATACAGACGAGTGTGTCTGCCATCGATTCTGCGGCTTCCATATATCACCCATCTTCCGTCGGAAGACCATGAATGGTAGCTGTCGGCCTCAGCAGGATCATTCCACACCGAGAGGTCTACCTGCTCGCTTGTCTCCAGATCGAGCATCTGAAGCTCGGCTTCAGCATGCCAGATCGGGAATGTTCCATATTCCGCCCACGTATATAGAAGCTTGCTGCCATCAGGAGATACGCGTGGATATGAAACACTTCCACCCAGAACTGATGAGTCGTAGAGAGTCTCTATCTCATCTCCGAACATTCCTGTCATCGGGTCGAAAGACACTCTATAAAGATCATATCTGATCGACGGGTTAAAATGAACCGGAAGCGACTTCGCCTTATATGACACAAAGTACAGATATCTGCCGTCAGGAGACCACGAAGGGAAAGTTTCCAATGACTCCTCTGTCATGAATCTAGGATCAGTCAGGACTTCTCCCGTCTTTATATCATATAACATGAGGTCTGAAGCTGTATCGAACACTTCAATAGGATGATTTCCCTCAGCAAAGAAGATCTGATGGGTTGTGTTTGAAGAAAAGGCAATGAATCTGCCTTCCGGATGCCATGCCGGATATGTGGCATTCTTCTTTGGGCCGATGCTCTTGAAGTCTACCTTCTTATACTCACCGTCGGTATAGATAATAGTACCTCCGTTCGCTCCTCTGGCATGAAACATCATGCTTTCGGAAGAATATGACGGATAATTATGACAGTTTATGCATGTCGTATTAGAGGCATGGTTAGAAACGATTGCAGATTCATCAAAAGAAGCAAGCTCTCTCTGATAGATTCCCAACTGTCGCCAGCCGACATAACCCGGCTCAATCAGACGATAAGAAATCCATGGATCGATTTCATCTTTGACGACATTCATGACAAACGGTCTGTATGTGGCTCCATGAGGGAATTCCTCTGTCCACACAGATACCTGAACTTCGAGTCTGGAGTCACGATTATGCTCCATCAGAGCACGCCATTCCTTTAACGGAATGTTGATGACGCCATCCTTGCCGGCCACCTTTATCTTCTCCTGCCCATCAACAGAAATGACAGTCTGGATCCTGTCGGCGCCTTCTACCATAAAATTCATCGGTGCAATATTGCACGGGATGGTCACTCCCTTATAATCCGGAAAAACATCCGGTTCAACATCCAGAACAGATTCCGGATTCATCCATGAAGAACATGACACAGCAAGAACTGATACGAAAGATAAAAGCAGCTGTGACAGAGACTTCCTTATATATATGCTCATGGTTATAATTCGTAGTGTTAATCCTACAAAAATAAGCAATTATTCCCACATAGTCAAGCATATAAAAAAGTCGGAGGCCCCTTACAGGACCTCCGACAAATGTATTGATCGGATTGAATTACTCAGCTCTAAGACCTTCTACAAAACCTGCATAAGTATGCTTACGGTTGTAGTTCTGATCCCAAAGACCTACAGGCTCGCCGCCTCTCCAACCGGTACCAAGCTCACCTGATGCGTCAGTGAGGCACCACTGAGTGATACCGTAACGCTGAGCTGCAGGAACGTTCTTGAAGTACTCGCTTACGATGAACTCGTAGTACTCTGCCATTGCCTGATGCTGAGCCTCAGTCATGCTTGTAGTAGGTACTGTATTGCCGTTGGCATCTACATAACCCATATCAAGTTCTGAAATCTTCACAAGCTTACCTGTCTTAGCCATGAGCTTGAACATCTCGACTACTGCAGCCTTCTTGCTTGCCTGAGTCTGTGGATTCTCATAGCATGAAACGTGCATCTGAGTTGCGATACCGTCAATCTGAGTAACGCCGTCAGACTCCCAGACGCCAATCCAGTGGATAAGGCTCTTGAGCTTCTTGTTCTGATCCCAGTCAGACTCAAGATTATAATCGTTGATGAAGAGCTTGAGAGGCTCAGTACCTCCGAACTCAGCATAGTACTCGCGTGCCTTGGCTACAACGAAGCGTACATACTCCTCATCACCGAGGTAATCCTGCCAGTAGAAGTTCGAGCTTGCATCGCCGTTGTCTGCTGACCAAAGGTCATAGAAACCGTCACCGTCGCCATCTCTTCCTGAGATTGGCTCGTTGACTGCATCCCAAGCAGAAACCTTAGTTGCAGTAGCTTCCATCATACCCTTGATCCATGTATCCATAGCTGCAGTAAGAACTTCCTTCTTTTCTGCAGGGGTAAGAGGGATAGTGTTTCCTGACTCCTCGATAGCAAATGTGATGTTATCGAAATAATACTTGTTTACCGGTGCCTCAGGTGCTCCAACATCAAGGTTCCAAGCAAATGTCTGGAAGTTGTCAGATGGAGAAATAGTGCTGTTGACAACGATAGTCTTTTCGAAGTGCTTCCATTCAGTAGTGAAGCTTACAGCTGCACCTGCATCCCAATGGATATAACCTCCTGGAGTACCGTGAGCCTGTGATTCAGCATTGTTATCAACATCAGCACGATAATCGAAAGCGAGCTTGATCTTATCTCCGTCCACAAGCTTGCGCTCAGTGTATACGAAGAACTGAGTATCCCATGAGTTAACTCCACCACCTGCAGAAGAAACCACAAATGCTCTTGTACCGTCTACACCTGCGCCCTCTACGATATCAGCAGGACCATTTGTCGCACCGATATGAGTTGACACGAAGTTTGTGCAGTCGTCACCTTCAGCATCTCCGTTTGCAATGAGGTCTGTCCACCATGAAACTGCGAGAGCTTCTTCATGAGAAACCTTGAGCCACTGCATTTCGATAGTACCGGCGAAGTTACCGGACTGGAACATTACGAATCCGTTACCGTCAACACTTACTGTACGGCTGACTTTAACTTCCTGCCACTCTGTACCGACCTTAACGTCGCCACCAGCCTGGCCGCTCCATGTACCGGCAGCAAGCGTGAATGAAGTCTCCTCAGAAGCACGGATCATCATAGTGATGTCGTATGTTCTTCCTGCTACCCAAGGAATACCGTCAGCAACGTGGTACTGGAACTCCCAGAAGTTAGGAATAACCTCAGGGTTGTAGCTCTGGAACACGCCGTCTACAATGCCTCTTGATGATCCATCAGGACCAGCTCCCCAATAGTACCATCCTGTGAATGTCGAATAATCGAATTCAGCGTCAACTACAGTCTGAGTTGCACCTTCCTCGATCTCAATTTCCTTATCGGCGATAAGAGAGTTGAGATACTTGTTGTTCTGCTGTGAGTGCCAAGCAAGAGTGTGTCCGTAAACTGTCATACCAGATTCTGCGGCAGTGTTTACGAAATCTCTTACAGCATCAAATGACATATCACCCTTGTCTCCGACAACTGAAGCGTACTTCATAGCATTGCCGGCAGTCATCTCATCAAAGTTTGAGACTGCAAGAGCATATACCTGACCCTTTGCTGTAAATTCGCTAGCCGTAAGGGCTGCTCCCAACTTAAAGTCAGGAGAAGCCGTACGGTCAACATAGCTCTTCAGCACATCATAACCATTGAGATACTCATACTGCGCAATATCCTTTGGTTTTTCAACCTCGAACTCCTTAACAGGATCGATCGCACATGACGAGAGTCCTGTCAAAGCCGCAGCAAGAAATAATATTCTATAGTATTTCATGTCTTAGTCTGTTTTAGTGTTATTTCTTATAGGTAGGAGAGTAAGTCTCCATAGTTACCTCGCGGCTACGAGACACGAGAGTATCCTTGATAGCATATACCTTGGCACCGAAGTCAACTTCGTACTCAAGATAGATACCGTCGCGATCCTTGTTACCCCAAGCCTTCTTCTCACCGTCCTGAACGAACTTACCAGTTCCGGCAGCTGTGATTCCGTCTGTTGCTGAAGAAACTGTGCAAGAACCATCCTCAGCGAATGTGATCACGAGGTCAGTTGCAACAGGAACGACCTCGATAGTAGGCAGAAGCTCAACTGCTGAGTATCCCTCAGGAACGATGTGAGCCGGTGTACCGCTACCCCAACCGTTCCAAGCGTCAGGACGAACTCCTGTAGCGAAGCCACCGTCAACTATAAGTTCATCAGTCTTACCTTTTTCAATCAAAGAGAAATCGTCAAACCAGAATGTTCCCTCGAGACCTCCGGTATTGATAAGCATTGTAGCTGCATCGTTTCCGTTAGGAGTTACCTCCAAAGTCACAGGAGTCCATTCAGTTGTAATAGGAATAGCAGGATAGCCATAAGTCTGTCCACCATCTGAATCATTCATGTAGATAGGAGCCTCCGCTTCAACTGTACCCTTCACAACGCACTTAAGAACATATGTTGTACCGCCCTTGAGTGGAGTAGCGAATGAATACTGAGTCTGCTGTCCCCATGGATCACCAGCAACGCCGTTAATAACGGACATAGAATACTGTGTTGGAGGAGGTACGACAGTCTCAACGTTGATTGTCATAGGGAAAGTAACAGAGTTGAGAGACTGAGTTGTAAGGAACATCACCTCGTCATTCTCAACATACTGCTTGTGACGTACGTCTGTTGAAACCTCGCCTGTAGCAACGTCAGTAATCTTGTCGATACCGCGACGAAGCCAGCTACCGTCATACTTGTTGATGTACTGCACTGCATAAAGTGTATAGTCCTTTGGAAGAACCTTCCAAGCAGAAGCATCAGTTCTGACTGGAGTTTCACCCTCCACTGCAGGAGTTCCTGCAAGGATCTGCTGAGCACCCTTGACGATCTTAGTCATCTTCACAGGAAGAACGTAAGTTGTCTTGATTGCTTCAGGATCTGCAAAGAATGCATCAGTAAGTTCAACTTCTACACCGCCCATGTGTGTACCTGCATAATCAATCTGACCTGCGATAGGCTTGTAGTAAGTTGATGGGAGAGCCTGTACAGGCTTTGTGCAGTCAGCATCAAAGTAAAGATTGTCTGTCAATGTCTCATCAACTTCGATATCGACAACGATGTCCTTACCTGTATATGCACCACCCATTGTACCATAGATAATGAACTTGCCTTCATTGTCAAGAGATGTGTCAAATGTCTCTGACTCACCAAGCACTATGGTTCTTACCGGATACTGATACGCGAAGTATGTAGTGATACCGCCATCATAGTCAGGGAATACCTGCTCTGCATTATGGCAGGAAGCAAGAAATGACAAGGCAGATCCGGCAAGCACAATTTTAACAATATTATTTAATTTCATTTTTCTCAAAATTAAAATTCAACAAACATGTCATTACCATCCCTTGTTCTGGTCAAGGTTGCTCCACTTGAGAACCTCAGACTCAGGAATAGGACCGTAATACATATATGGCTGATAGTTGCGTGGCTCAACCTCAAACTTATTGAACTTGAGAGCGCCACCTACCTGCTCGATTCTCACACCCTTTGCTGATTCATTAAGGTCAAGTTTCCAACGGCGCATATCCCAGAAACGCTTGTTCTCGAAGCTGAGCTCGATACGGCGCTCGTTGCGGATAAGTTCACGCATCTTCTCCTTGTTACCCTTGATTGAATCAAGGTAGTCGTTACCTACGCCTGCACGGTCGTGGAGAGCCTTGATCACGTCATATGCGCTGTAACCGTGAGTACCCTTTCCGTCTGGTCCCCAAGCCTCGTTAGCAGACTCTGCATAAGCAAGGAAGAGTTCAGTATAACGGATATAAACCGGGTAGTGGTACTGAGCATTTGTTGCAGATGGATTAGGATCGCAGTCATCACGGAGGAGCTTACGGAGATAGTAACCGGTACGTGTAGATGTAGAAATCTTGTTGATACCGTTGTTATCTGTCGAATAAGCACCTGTAATGATCTGTGTACCCTTATAAGTAGCACCATTGTAGATCACATACTCAGCAAGACGTGGGTCACGGCCAGCATATGGATCAGAAGCAGAATAACCGCTTTCAGGATCTGTGATAGGGTAACCGTTTGCCATTGGGAATGCATCTACGAAGTTCTGAGTAGGGTTGATGCGTCCGCTTCCGTAGAGAGTTGGAGGGAAGTTATCCTTCTCCTGCGAAATACCGAATGCATAATCCTCAGTACCCTTGTTCATAGAACCTCTCCAAAGAATCTCCGGAGGGCATGCGCCTGATCCGAGAGCGTCGAGAGTCTTCTTCTCCATGAACCACTTGTAACCTGTAGGGTCAACACCAGCAACGCCTCCGATTGTGTTGAGGACTGCAGCTGCAGCATCTGCTGCTTCAGCATAAGTCACGCCTGAACCCTCAGCATAAGCAGGGCTGGCAGCAAGAAGTGCTGTGAAAGCCTTGATTGTCTGAGCGATACGGCCGCTGATACGTCCGCTGAAAGTGTCACCGAATACTACTGAATACTCCTCTGCGCTTGTTACGCCGAGATCCTGATATTTCTTAGGAACATCAGCATCGCTTGCCGGCTTCGCATAGTCGAAAGGAAGGAGTTCCATAGCTGCATCAACATCAGCATAGATCTGTTCTACACATGCCTTGAATGTTGCTCTTGGCTGGTTGAAGTCAGAACCCATTCCCTCTGGCTCAAGAATGATAGGAACTCCAAGGAGCTCACCGCTCTGTGTCCATCCTGCATGGTTTCTGAGAAGGTAGTACATGTTCAATGCACGAAGAGCAAGAGCCTCACCACGAAGCTTGTCTACGAACATTGCCTGGCGCTTAGGATTGTCAGACCACTGAACCTCATCAACGTGGTTGAGGAAGATATTCATGTACTGAATAGTGATCTTACGTGCCTGCCACTGTGAAACAGGGTCATTGTTGGCAGTCCATGTTCCCTGTGCCATTGATCTGTAGCTGCTAGCAAGGTCATTTGTAACAGCGTCATCTGTAGCGATATCAGTGGTACTCTTTGTCTCGAACGGGAGGTTACCATATGCATAACCAAGGATACCCTGAGCAGATGCCGGGTCCTTGAACATCTGTTCCTCTGTCTGAGCATTCTCTACTGACGGAGTGATAAGATCCGCACATGAGCAGAATGTACCAGCCAAAATCGCAAGAACCAATATATTTTTAATTTTCATTGTTCTGTAGTTTTAGTCGTTAAAATACCACCTTAACTCCAAGATTGTAGAAACGGGTCTGAGGAGCCGAACCTACATTTGTAATCATATGCTTCCACTCAGGAGAGATAGTGAGGAGGTTGCTTCCGCTGATGTATGCTGAGAATCCCTTTACTACCTTATTACCCTTGAGTACTGACTGAGGCATATCATATGTCAACTGTACCTTTGCAAGATCGATACGGTCTGTGCTGTACATCCAGAAGTCAGAAGTAACGAAGTTGTTTGCACCCTCTGAAACTGTAAGACGTGGATATTTGGCAGTCGCTGCTGTCTCAGGTGTCCACGCGTCACGAACGACTGCAGAGTACTTGTCCTGGTCGTCGATCCAGTAGTAAGAGCTGTTCTTCACGCCGTAAGCACCTGTACCTGCAGTTGCGAGAGCGAAGAGAGTGAAGCTCTTGTATCTTACTGAGAAGTTGAGACCCATTGTGAATGGATTTCCGTACCAACCGCCCTTGCCAAGGTATACCTGGTCGTCAGAGTTTACTACGCCGTCACCGTTCTGATCCACATACTTGAGGTCACCAGGGCGAACTGTACTACCGAGCTTCTGTGGTACAGATGCATCGATTTCCTCCTGTGACTGGAATATGCCGAGGCACTCATAACCCCAGATACCGTCGAGAGGCTTTCCTTCGCGCTGTCTGTGATCTGTGTAAACCTCGTCACGCTTTGAAGCAAGTGTTTCATAGTATGTAAGGCTTGCACCAAGGTTGAACTCGAAGTCACCGACCTGCTTGTAAGTATTGATGCTGATATCAGCACCCTGACGATAATTAGCGTTATAGTTGAGGTAAGGGACAAATGACTGAGATGGATAACCTGTTGCAAGGTGTGAAGGCCATGTTGTAGAGTTGGTGATAGGATAACCCTCCATCGACTGAAAGAATACCGATGCATCAACTGTGAGGGCCTTGTCATAGAATGAACCCTTTACATTAGCTGAGATCTCCTTACGCTGTACGTAAGTAAGGAGGTTGTTCTCACCTCGTGTAGACGTTACAAACTGTGAAAGGTTACCGTCATTCCACTCATAACCATAGTTGTCAGTCTTCCAGATAGGTGCGTAGAGATAGTAGTCAGCCACGTCGATATCCTGGTTAAGAACGCTACCTGATACTGAAACGAGGAGATCATCTACACCCTCAGCATCCTTGAGGAAAGACTCATTCTTGAGTCTCCATCCCAAAGTTACTGATGGAGAGAATGCATTTCTATGACCCTCAGCAAACTTTGCAGAGTGTACGACAGCACCGCTGAAGTCAACATAGTAACGCTTGTCATAGTTGTAAGCAGCCTGAATACCGAGGTTTGCATTTGAAATGCGGTGGTACTCGCCAGTAAGAGTCTGCTGGAAAGCTGCAGCAACGAGCATAGCGCTTACATTGTGCTTCTGAGCGAATGTTCTGTTGTAATCGAACATAGCATTGAAGAGGATAGTCATGTTCGCTGTACTTCCACTGATGTTCTGGTTACCAGACTTCTCGTCAACTCCCTCCTGAGTAAGACCTACGATTACATCCTTACCATTGTAGTTAGACCAGATAGGAGTATAGATCGCATATGTATTGTCATATGAAGTCGAGTAAGAAGTAGCGTAGTCCATTGCGAAGTTTGTCTTGAAAGTAAGACCCTTCAATACGTTCTGAAGGTCAATGTCAACACCTGTATCGAACTGGAACTGACGGCTTGTCCACTTGCTTCTTCCTGCTGCATACATGTCAGCGAATACGTTTGTTGTATTCTGCTGTGTACCTGCAAGGAAGTACTTTCCGTCGATGATGTTGCCCGATGCATTGATGAGATCCCATGCGCCAAGAGCGTTAGGGTCGATCATATCGATCGGAATGAGAGGTGCAGCATGCTGCGGATAGTTAGGACGCATTGTAGCAGCAATATTCCAATAGTCACCCTTTGCAGAGTTTGAGTCATAGAATGTTGTGCTTGCATTGATGTGAGCCTTGATGTAGTCGCTGATCTGAACGTCTACATTACCACGTACGCTGAAGCGGCTTGTGTTGTTGTTTGCAGCCTCACCAACCTTAAGGAAGTCACCCTGGTTGTAGTAGCTTACGTTGCTGTAGAAGTGAGCACGCTGTCCACCACCTGAAATCTCAGCAGTTACGTCAGTACGGTTATAAGCCTTGTTGATGTACTCTGATGAATAGTAGTTGATATCAGGGAAACGGTAAGGATTGAGACCTGCAGCGTGGTTGTAGATTTCCTGCTCAGAATAGAGAGGAGCCTGACCGTCGTTTGCAAGAGCCTGATTGTAGTAAGTCATGTACTCTGCAGCACCAAGGTACTCAGGGAAAGCCTTTGCTACATGAACACCAGTGTTAGCGCGTACGCTTACGCTGAGGCCTTCATTTGTAGCACGCTTAGTAGTAATGAGGATAGCACCCTTGGCAGCACGGCTACCGTAGAGAACTACAGCCTGTGCGCTCTTAAGGAATGTTACCTGTGCGATTTCTGTAGGAAGAACATTATTGGCATCACGAGGAACTCCGTCAACGAGAACAAGATATCCCTGATCGTTATCGCCGTCCATACCCCAAAGAGAGTTACCGTTGAAACCGCTTACATAAGCCTGCATGTTGTCAAGGCTGTATGTATTGTAGTTCTTATCGGTCAACTTCTCATAGTCAAGAACAGCAACACTTCCCAAGATGTCGCTCTGCTCTACCTGTCGGTATGCGACATTGACAAGCGGTTCGTTGCTTAATGTATCATCCTCTGCAGTCTGAGCGCTCATCGTAAAAGGAGAAGCGAGCAGCATTGCATAAAGAATGAATCTTGATTTTATGTGTTTCATTTTCAATTCTTTTAAAATTATACACTTTTCTCCTTACGATTACCAACCTGGGTTCTGTGGGAAGTCTTCATAGAGATAAACCTCGCTGTCAGGAAGTGGGAACCAGTAATGCTTAGTGTCGAATGCTCTGGTAAGGATCTTTGATCTGGTCATACCGATAACCTCAGCATCCTTAGGGTCGTTAGACTTGTACCAGTCAGCATCATGTACACGTGTGAATTCGTGTGAGTACTTCTCAGTGTATGGAGCCTCGGTGAGGAGGAGCCAGCGCTGGAGGTCATTGAAACGGTGACCCTCGAACATGAGCTCAACTGCACGCTCACGACGAACCTCGTCCATATATGTAGTACCAGAAAGATAGTTCTCATGTACATGAGCCATACCTACTCTGTCACGAAGTTTGTTGATTGCATCTACAGATGTGAGTGAACACTTTGTAGACTTGCCGTTAGCACCTCCGAGAACTGCTGTAGCCTCTGCATACATGAGGTAAACATCAGCAAGACGCATGTAAGGAAGGTAAGTGTGAAGAGCAGAACCCCAGTCATACTCACGGTCAACCTCATTACAAGTATGAGGAACGAGCTTCTGGATGAAGTAACCTGTTCTACTACCTGTTGATACGTCACGCATGTTACCGCCAGTATAAAGCTCGCAATACTGAAGCTCCGGCCAATCCTTAGGCTCACCGTTCAGATACTTGAAGCCGTCAAATACGATATCATGGTAAAAACGAGGGTCGCGATCCTTGAATGGGAACTTCTCATCGTATGCACCTTCTCCGTTCTGGTCATCAAGACGGAGACCGTTAGCCATACCGTACATCTCAACTGCATTTGCAGTAGGCTGGTGGATAACGACGTCATGTCCTACGACACCCTTGACCTTAGGTCCGAATACCTTTGTAGTATTCCAGTTTGAACCGTTGTAGTCAGGTGAAGGACCACGGAAGATAGCCTCAACTGTACCTGGCTGTCTCCAGTTCTGCTTTCTTGTATAGAAGTTGTCAGAATAAGAGTTAGCGGCACCTGCAGCCTTAGTGTGGTTGTAGATGTCAGAATAGTTGAACTCTGCGAGAGCATACTGAGTCTGACCAGACTCTACGAGATCAAGAAGTTCACCTAATGCATCAGCAGCCTTCTGTGCAAGCTCTGTATTATAATTATATGTATTGGCTCCACCAGTCTGTGCGCCGTGCTCCATAAGAGGAGAAGAAGCCCAGAGGTAGCACTTACCGAGGTAAGCAAGAGCCATTACCTTATTAATACGGAGCTCATTCTTATTGAATGTTGCCTTACCTGCTGCTGTGTTGTCCCAGTTGATAGGGAGAAGCTCAGCAGCCTTCTTGAAGTCCTCAGCAGCCTTTGCCGCGCACTCCTGATAAGTAAGACGTGGAAGGTCGAGCGGATCGTTTGCTTCGAAAGCCTTATCAATATAAGGAAGGCCACCGAACCAATTGATGAGCTCGAAATGCCACCATGCGCGGAAGAAGTAAAGCTGACCTGCGAGAAGATCACGCTCCTCCTGAGTTGCATTTACAAGCTTACCGTCCTCAAGAGCCTTAAGACCTACATTGGCCTTACGGATACAATACCATGAATGTGGCCAGAGTGAGTGAGCGAACTTGTCTGTAGAAGTAGAGCTGCTACCGCTCTTGTAGAGCCAGTTACCAGTCTGCATCCATGCACGGAAGTTACCGAGGTCGACCTGGTTTGTCATACGGTCGTTTGCGTTGGTATTGAATACCTCATCATCTCCCCAGTTCCATGAAGGACACCAGTTACATTTCTCCTTATCAGGAATACAGTTGTAGATTTCCTCGATGAAGCCCTGGAAATTTCTGAAGTTTACGAAAGCTGTTGCCTCAGAAATGGTAGATTCAGGCTCTTTGTCAAGATATGACGCACAAGAAGCGAGTGACATACCAAGCATCAAGGACAAACCTAGCAAAATATAATTTTTAAATATTCTGTTCATTGCTGTCATCGATTAAAGGGTGATCTTTACACCAAGGTTGAAACGACGCACTGTAGGATATGCACCACCGCCACCGCTGTAACCAGAAAGGTTAGACTCACGGTCGTCTGGCATGCGTGTCCAGAGCCAGAGGTTGTTACCGTTCAAGAAGACCTTGAATGAATCAAGACCGATCTTCTTTACCCAACCACCTGCTGCAGTATAAGCGATCTCAAGGTTCTTGAGACGGATGTAAGAACCGTCGAAGAGATACTGAGTACCGCTGTTGTAGCTTGGAGTTCTGTTGAAGCTAGGCACTACAACATCAGCATTTGGAGTCAGAGGTGACCACCATGTACCCATGTCGTATACTGTGTTAAGCTTGCTGCCGAAGCTCTGGAGAGGAACGTCACGTGTTACGTTTGTGACTCCGTAGAACTGTGCGAATGCACTGAAGCCCTTCCACTCGAATCCGACAGTAGCATTGTATGTATTCTCAGGTGTACCTGTGTATCCGTAAGGAGCAGAGTCCTTGCTGTCAACGACACCGTCACCGTTGAAGTCTACGATATAATAGTCACCAGGGAGTCTCTGTGCATCATTTGTATCATGTGCAGGAGATCCGTAAACCTGGTCCCAAGTCTGGAGGAATCCAGCATCGATATGAGACTTGTACTGACCGATCGAGAAGCCGGCATCCTTCTGATATGATGGACGCAACTGAGGGTCATCCTTCTGGAGAATGATGTTCTTCGCGTGAGTCATGTTGAAGTTACCCCAGAGACGAAGACCGTTTGCGAACGACTTGTTCACGCGGAGTTCGAGCTCATAACCGCTTGCGCGTACTCTACCGAGGTTCACTGTAGGAGGTGTACCACCATAATATGCAGGAACCGAGCGGTCGCTACCGTTCACGAGGATGTCTGTACGGTCATCCTGGAAGAACTCGAGAGTACCGGCGAAGAGACCCTTGAGGATAGAGTAGTCGATACCGACATTGAGTTTTGTAACAGTCTCCCACTGTACGTCAGGGTTACCGATTGCAGACTCGCGGTACCACTCATAGATACTTGTTGCCAAAGTAGGGTCCATTGTGGTTGCTCCACCATATGCCCACTGTGACATGTAAAGCCAACGCTGACCTACGTTATCGTCTCCGATCTGACCATATGAAGCACGTACCTTGAGGACCTCGATGAGTCTCTTCTCGCGGAACCACTTCATGAAAGGCTCCTCACTGATTGTCCAACCGATAGCACCTGAATTGAAGAATGCGAAACGGTTGACGTCAGCGAACTTCTCAGAACCGTTGTAAGCACCGTTGTACTCAGCATGGTAACGTCCGTTCCAAGAGTATGTGAGACGGAAAGCCCAGTCCTCACGATACATAGGAATCATTGATCCTGTAGCGTTCTCCTGACGGCTGAAGAGACCCATGGCTGAAACATCGTGCTTCTCAGCAAATGTGCGGGCCCAGTTGACCTGGCCCTGGTAGTAGAGGTTACGCATAGTTGACCAGTTGTTTACTGATCCACCACCTGTAGTCCACTTGATAGGCTGCTGATAGTCGAAGTTGTGATAAGGAGTCTGAGGTGTCTTGTATGTAACGTTACCTGTCTCCGGATCGATCCACTTTACAACAGGGTCGTTGTACATGTCGCTTACACCACGTCCTGACTCAACGAACTGGTTGTCCCAAGAAATCATCGCTCTTGCGCTGAGGCCTTCAGTGATGAAGCTGAGATCCTGCTCGAGTGTGAAGTCAGTGTTGATACGGTTTGTAGTAGTTTCGTAAAGACCTCCGACAGAAAGGTTCTGAGCAGAGTTAGTTACGTTAGAGATGATAGGATAGTATCCCCAAGCACCGTCTGAATAGACTGGAAGGAATACGTCCGGTGCAATGTTGTAAGCACCTGCCCACTGCTGCTGAATCTGCCAGATATCGTTGGTAGAGTTCATTGTAGGAGCTGTTCTTCTTGCACTTGAACCTGAAAGGTTAACCTTCAGTGTAGTTGTGTTTGTGATCTTGAAGTCGAGGTTGCTTCGTACGTTGATACGGTCGTAACCATATCCTGACTCATAACCACGGTTGTTAGGATAAACCTTGAAGAGGTCACCCTCGTTGGTGTAGTCAGCAGATGCGAAGTACTTCACGAACTTTGTACCACCGCTTACATTGACATTTGCCTGATAAGACATCGCAAAGTCATTGAAGAGAGCCTTCTGCCAGTCAACATTAGGATAACGCTCCATCTGCTCGACTGTAGTCTGGTTGCGGTAGTTCTCGATGAAAGACTGTGGCTTCACATAAGCCCAAGAGTCAGCGCCCATAAGTGCGAGCTCGTGCTCCAAAGCTACGTTTCTTGCCATCAAAGCATCATAAGAGTCCAACTTGTTAGGAAGTTTTGAAGGTGCCTTCATTGTCGCGTTGAAACCGACGTCGATTCTTGCCTTACCTTCCTGACCACGCTTTGTAGTCACGAGGATGACACCGTTCGCACCCTTCACACCATAGACCGCAGTTGCGGAAGCATCCTTAAGAACTGAGATGCTCTCAACTGACGAAATGTCCACTGATGTCATAGGACGCTCGATACCGTCGACAAGAACGAGAGGGTCATTACCGTTCCATGAGCTACCGCTTCGGATAGTGATCTTAGGGTCCTCTTCTCCTGGCATACCGGTACTCTGAGTTGTAACGACACCTGGAAGGTTACCTGTAAGCGCAGCACCGACGCTGGTTACACCGGCAGCTCTTTCGAGCACCTCTCCTGTAGTCTGTGTGATCGCGCCGACAACAGAAGCTTTCTTCTGCTGGCCATAACCGACCACGATAGTCTCCTCGAGCATGAGGGAGTCATCCTTAAGGACGATTCTCATAGCCGTTCTCGAAACAGGGACCTCAACAGTCTCCATTCCGATGAAGGAAACAACCAGTACTGCATTGTCACCTGGAACTGTAAGTTCAAAATTACCGTCAAGATCGGTAACTGTACCCACAGTCGCATCGCTCTTAAGAGCAACACCGCCACCAATGACAGGTTCGCCATTGCTGTCCACGACAACTCCCTTCGCTGTAAACTGCTGCGCAGACGCCATGAAGCAACTGAACAACAGACAGAAAACAAGCGCAGGAATCTTTCGATTTAGTTTTGTTTTCATTACGGGTTAGTTTTAATTAATAATTAGGATTTATTTGTAACTATGTACATTCTTTTGATATTACAAATTTACTCATTTACTGCCCCCCCCAAGCGCCATTTGATAACAATGATTGCAACGACGAAACAAAGCGGACGTTTTTCAAACTTAATGTATCATTTATGCAAGTAAATTTGAAAAAAGTTGTAATTTTGCAACAAGACACTCAAGAGACGCAAACAAATGAAACATTTCAAACTAATAACCGTTACAATCCTAAGTCTTATCTCCATCAGCGTCTGCGCTCAAAGGGCGAGACTATATACATCCGCAGAAGGACTTGCGAACAGCCATATCCACAACATATTCCAGGACAGCAAAGGCTTCATCTGGATCTCTACAGAGAACGGATTGTCAAAATACGACGGAATCAGATTTTCTACCGCACGGTTCGACAGAACAAAGAAGAACCCCATTGCCAGCAACATTGCAAGAACCGTATTTGAAGACAGTAACGGTGCGCTATGGGTAGGCACATCTGCCGGCCTGCAGATTTTCAACACACAATACAACACCTTCATAAAGATCAATCTGGAGGATTGGAGTGTCCCGGATTCTGACCAGCACATAATATCCATCATGGAGATCATGAGGAATGGAAAGAGGCAGATCATCGCCTCGTCTTCGGGACACGGACTATACATACTAGATGCTGACAGTCATGCCATTGACCACGACAGCCAGAACGCCATAAACAGGATACTGCCGTCAAAATTCATATCCAGGACATTCAAGGACAGCCAGAACCGCCTGTGGATTGCAACGGATGAGGGTGGAGTGAATATCATTGACATTGCCGGACTTGAAGAAATCACCGGCATCTGGGCTCCCGGGCATCCCACAGAATCCGGAAGCATCGTCACAGCTTTCGCCGAGGACGCGTCTACAGGAAACATCTATATAGGAACGATGAACAGCGGAATCCTTGTCTGGGATGCTCAGACCGGAAAGATCAGAAGGTCGAAAGGTGAAAAAAAAGAGGGATACAGCATAATGTCGATGATTCCCAACAACATAGCCCCAAGAAGCGGAGACCACACCTATCTGATCGGCCTGGAAAATCATGGAATCAAGCTTTATGATGCAGACACGGAAAGCATCAGGGACATACATTTTGCGAATGTACCGTTCAACACTTCCAGATGGAAGGTGCACAGCCTGATGGAAGACAACCAGGGCAACGTATGGGTCGGAGCCGTTCAGACAGGAATCATGATCATTCCGAAATCCATGTTCGGATTCAGACACATAGACTTCAACAAGACCACTGACGAGAACATCGGCAACATCAGCGTGACCTCCGTCATCTCCGACGACGACAGAGGCTATCTGTGGGTAGGTACCGACGGTGGCGGTATATTCCGCACCGATCCACAGGGAAACAGCACGAACCTGACTGCCGAGAATTCAGGGATTTCCAACAATTCGATCATGTCGCTGGTCATGGACAAGAGAGGCACGATCTGGGTTGCGACGTACCTTGGAGGACTTTACACATATACCCCGGAAAACGGTTTCAGAAGATTCAGAGAACAGAACCTGCTTAACACAGACAAGGTTTACAGTCTGGCATACAGCAAGGACGAGGACATTCTGTACGTGGGCACACACGGAAACGGTTTTGCAATGGTGGACACAGATGGCGAATCCATACTGAAGATCTGGGATGAAGACAATTATAAATGGATAAGCAATCTGACGCTCGACAGCGCAGGTCTGCTATGGATCGGAACATACGACGGCATAATGGCTTATGACAGGAAAATCGATTCATTCATCCAGTATGAACTTGCAGAAGACAGATCGATACGCGTAAACACCATTTTTGAAAGCAAGGACGGCAACATCTGGATAGGCACAGGAGAAGGTCTGGTCCGCATGGACAGAGCAACAAAGGAGCAGAAGATTTACACAGAAGAGGACGGACTTGCAAACAACTCCGTATCAAGCATCCTTGAAGATGACAAGGGATCACTCTGGATCTCCACTCTGAACGGATTGTCCAGATTGAATACAGAAGACGACACGTTCATGAATTTCCATCAGCACGACGGTCTTCAGGAAAACGAGTTCAACATCAGGGCATCTTTCAAGGCGGATGACGGAAGAATGTATTTCGGCGGCATCAACGGTCTCACCGCATTCAGAACGGAAAGAGTAGATAAAAGAGATATGCCGGTACCTCCGCTGTATCTGACCAACCTCAATGTGATGAACAAGGACATCAAATACGATCCGCGTGAAGGAGATAACAATCTGATTGACAGACAGATCTCTGAAGCAACCATGATCACGCTCCCAAACAGCGCCAGCATATTTTCACTCAACTTCTCGGTACTTGAATATACTAACCCGAGAAAGATTGTGTATGAGTATATGATGGAGGGACTGGACAAATCATGGAACACGACATTGCCAGGTTCACACAGCGCCACTTATACTAACCTTCCCGCAGGCAGATACAAATTCAAGATCAAGGCGTTCTATGAAGGAAAGCCTGATATATTTTCATACAGAGAAATCGGGATCAGAATGCTCCCGCCATGGTATCTCGGTATCTGGGCGTGGATTGCATACGGTATCGCATTCGTAATGCTGGCAATGGCTGTTCTGGAATACAGGAACAGAAGAACAGCCCTCAGGATCCAGCAGGAAGAATCCGAAATCAAAGAGATGAAGCTAATGATGTTCACAAACATCTCACACGAGATCAGAACACCTCTCACTCTTGTGATGAGCCCATTGAAGAAGATGAGGGAAAACGAGCAGGATCCGAGACAGAAGGAGCTGTACAATCTCATGTACAGAAACAGTTTACGTATCCTGAGACTCGTAAACCAGCTTCTTGACATAAGGAAGGTGGATAACGGCCAGATGAAGCTCCATTTCCTTGAAACTGATGTTGTATATTTCATCAGGGACATCATGCAGTCTTTTGACAATCTCGCAACGAGCAAGAATATTGATTTTCAGTTAGCATCAGAGGACGAGATTGTGAATCTATGGATTGACCAGGGCAATTTTGACAAGATCATATTCAACATTCTTTCGAATGCATTCAAATACACCCCTGATAACGGTGAGGTGAAGGTTTCTGTCAGCAATCCGAAACCAAACAACGGAACACTCGATCAGAACATTGCAGAGTATGTTGAATTTATCATTGAAAACACTGGAGAACACATTGAAGACAAGCACTTTGACAAACTGTTTGACCGTTTCTATCAGGTAACCATAAGAGATGCCGCAATGGGTTCCGGTGTTGGCCTGAACCTTGCGAAGATGCTGGTCGACCTTCACCACGGTGAGATCTCCGCATACAATACGGAAATAGGCGTTGCATTCAGAGTCAGAATCCCTGTCGGCTGCAGTCACCTCACATATGAAGAAATGACCAAGCCAGAAAACCACAAAGATCTTTACACAAAAAACCCTATTGGAGCCACAAGAGAAATCAGTGATATAGAAGACGTTACATACTCCGACACAGAAATCGCGGAAAAAGTGACAAAACAATCCAAGAAAAAGAACATTGTCCTTGTGGACGATGACAACGAAATGAGGGCCTACCTCAAGCTGGAACTCCAGAACATATATAATGTCGAAGTATGTGCAAACGGAAAAGAAGCATGGGCAAAGATTTCCACCAGCATTCCGGATGCGGTCATCACTGACCTTGTCATGGACAAGATGGATGGAGCAGAGCTTTGTGAGAAGATGAAGAAGAACCCTGGAACAAACCACATTCCTGTGATTCTCCTGACGTCATCAACTGACGAACAGAGCCAGCAGAGGTGCATAGAAAGCGGAGCGGACAGATTCTTTACGAAACCTATATCTCTTGAAATCCTCAAGAGTGCATTAGCAAGCGCCATCGCCACACGCGATGCGATAAAGAGCAAATACAGCCGCGACATAGACTATGGCTACGGTGACATCAAGATGACAAATTCAGACAGCCAGCTGGCTGCTAAAGTAATCAGCATCATAAGAAAAAATATCGAGAATTCTGATTTCAGCGTCGAAGAGCTCAGCCACGAAGTGGGCATGAGCCGCGTACACCTGAACAGAAAACTCAAGGAGACAATGAATATATCGCCAAGCAATCTGATCAAGTCCATCAGATTGAAACAGGCGGCTTACCTGCTGATTAACAATAAAGTAAACATTTCGGAGGTAGCATACAAGGTGGGATTTTCAACCCACTCGTACTTCTCGAATTCGTTCCATGATTATTTCGGAATGACACCGAAGGAATTTACGGCACAGTACATGAATTGTACTGACGAAGAGATTCTGAACAAACTGTTCGGTTAGTACCCTCATGCGGAATCGAACCGCAACCGTCAGAACCGGAATCTGAAATTCTATCCATTAAACTATAAGGGCGAATCGGACACAAAGATAGATATTTTTTGTAAATTTGCAGAATGAAGAAAGCATATGTATTCCCTGGCCAGGGTTCGCAATTTACGGGCATGGCCAAAGACCTTTATGAGAACAACGAACTCGCAAAGCAGATGCTTGAGAGGGCGAATGAGATTCTCGGATTCAGAATAACAGACATAATGTTCGAAGGAAGTGCTGATGACCTTAAGCAGACAAAGGTCACTCAGCCAGCCATTTTCCTGCATTCTGCAGTTCTGGCAAAATGCCTTCCTGACTTTGCTCCAGACATGGTCGCAGGCCATTCGCTGGGCGAATTTTCAGCTCTCGTGGCAGCTGGAGCGATGGACTTTGAGGACGGACTCAGACTGGTGTCGATCAGAGCTCAGGCAATGCAGAAGGCATGTGACCTTACCGAAGGAACGATGGCGGCAGTCATTGCACTGCAGTCAGAGAAAGTCGAGGAGGTATGTTCATCATGCGAAGGAGTTGTCGTACCGGCAAACTACAACTGTGAGGGACAGATCGTGATTTCAGGAGAGAAGTCCGCAATCGAAGCAGCATGCGTCAAGATGAAGGAAGCCGGCGCAAAGAGGGCACTCCCCCTCCCTGTTGGCGGAGCGTTCCATTCTCCTCTGATGGAGCCGGCACGTTCAGAGCTTGCAGCAGGAATTGAAAGCACCACCTTCAGGACCCCATCATGTCCTGTATATCAGAATGTTACAGCAGCACCTTCTACTGATCCGGAAGAGATCAAGGCAAACCTGCTCACCCAGCTTACCTCACCGGTCAGATGGACACAGATCGTAAGGAACATGGTAGCCGACGGAGCAGTACATTTTGTCGAAGTGGGGCCAGGAAAAGTACTCCAGGGTCTTATCAACAAGACTGCCGGAGAGGGCGTCACAGCGGAGAGCATACAGTCGCTTTAAAAACACATAAGACAGAATATATTTTTACGGATTTTTGCACGATTTTTCGTCAAAAATCCGTAATTTTGTATGATTGCGTCCTCGTGCGCGGACACGAAAAACGCAAAATGTTGAAATTCAAATAAATACAACATAAACTCTTAACGTAATTATGGCAAACGAGAAAAAATTCGTCACATGTGACGGTAACTGGGCAGCAGCGCATATCGCTTACCTTTTCAGTGAGCATGCAGCCATCTACCCTATCACGCCTTCTTCAACTATGGCAGAGTACGTAGACGAGTGGGCAGCACAGGGCAAGAAGAACCTCTTCGGTGAGGTTGTAAAGGTAACTGAGATGCAGAGCGAAGGTGGTGCGGCAGGTGCCGTTCACGGTTCACTCCAGGCAGGTGCCCTCACAACAACATTCACTGCATCGCAGGGTCTCCTCCTCATGATCCCTAACATGTACAAGATCGCAGGAGAGATGCTCCCTACAGTATTCCATGTATCTGCACGTGCTCTTGCATCACACGCACTTTCAATCTTCGGTGACCACCAGGACGTGATGGCATGCCGCCAGACAGGTTTTGCAATGCTCGCTTCAGCTTCTGTACAGGAGGCTCTTGACATGGCAGCAGTAGCACACCTTTCTGCAATAAAGTCAAGCATCCCTTTCCTCCACTACTTCGACGGATTCCGTACATCACACGAGATTCAGAAGATCGAACTTATCGATGAGGAGGCACTCAAGGGTATGGTAAGCACCAAGTCACTTGCCAAGTTCCGTGCAAAGGCTCTCTCACCAGATGCTCCTGTAACACGTGGTACAGCACAGAACGGTGACGTTTACTTCCAGGCTCGCGAGGCTTGCAACCAGTATTATGACGCAGTTCCGGATGTAGTTGCACGCTACATGGGCGAGATCAGCGAGCTCACAGGCCGCGAGTACCGTCCGTTCGACTACTATGGAGACGCTGAGGCAGAGAACGTAATCGTTGCTATGGGTTCAGTGACTGAGACTATCAAGGAGACTATCGACTACCTCGCAGCTCAGGGCAAGAAGGTGGGTCTCATGACAGTTCGTCTCTACAGACCTTTCTCCGCAAAATATTTCATGAAGGCTCTTCCAAAGAGCGTGAAGAGAATCGCTGTTCTTGACAGAACAAAGGAGCCAGGCGCACTCGGTGAGCCATTGTTCCTCGACATCAAGGCACTCTTCCAGGGAGCAGAGAACGCACCGCTCGTAATCGGCGGACGTTACGGTCTTTCATCAAAGGATACAACTCCTGCACAGATCGTTACAGTATACGAGAACCTCGAGATGGCAGAGCCAAAGGACGGCTTCACTATCGGTATCGTGGATGACGTGACATTCAAGTCACTCCC
>JAFZFH010000095.1 GCA_017555965.1 Bacteroidales bacterium | reverse complement strand
GTACTCGTTCACCAACCACTCGATCGGCTATGATAGTTTCAATAGCGTCACGGCACTTACAGGAATATCAATCGGAGACTGCGTCACATCGATAGAAAACTATGCCTTCAAGGGGACATCCATCGAGAGCGTGAAGATTCCTGACTCAGTGACCACGTTCGGCTCTTCGCTCTTCTATGACTGCCTGAACCTCAAGCACGTCGTCCTACCTGAAGGACTCACGCAGATCTATGACTCGATGTTCAGAGGATGCGAGGCTCTGCAGAGCATAGACATCCCCAAAGGAGTGACCAGGTTCGGAGATTTCGCTTTCGACGGATGCTCTTCACTAGCATCGATCATCCTCCCCGAAGGTGTGACCTACGTGGGTAACTACTGCTTCTCGGACTGCAGCAATTTAAGGCATATAGTATCATTCCCTGTGCTGACGCCCACCCTAGGAGGAAACTTCAGATACAATTTCCTTGGCGTGGCCAAGAATGGCGTGCTGGCTGTCCCTGCAGCTGCAAAGACAGGTTCGAATTACAGCTACTGGGTTGCCAGCAATGTGAACCTCGGCTCCTACAGCTGGACACTCATCTACATGGACGAATAACCTCTAATCAACAATATCATGAAGACACACAGACTTTTACTCGGCGCGGCTGCGGCCTGCGCTCTATTAGCAGCCTGTGACAGGCTACCTGAACCTGAGATCACTCCTGTCGATGACAGGGCTCCTCTCAAACTCGAGGTAACTTCAATTCAGACACCTACGAAGGGAAGCATACTGAGCACAGGCATGCCGGACGGTTCTTGCCTTGGAGTCGCGGTCATGGAATCAGGAAAAACGACCTATGACGGCGGTTCATATCTTAATGTCCAGTACAGAGCGAGCAGCAGTGACGGAATCCAGGTCTGGAACCCAGTACAGGATCCGATACTGCTTTCCAACACAACCGGATACGGCTATGCATATTATCCTTATTCGAAAGAGATCAATACATTGGAATCAATTCCAGTGCATGCTACATCAGACCATCAGATCGACTATCTGATATCGAACAAGATATATGGACTGCAGAAGAACAATCCGAATGCGAATGTCACGATGTATCACGCCATCAGCGCCGTCAGACTGGCAGTCAAGAGAGGTACATACGAAGGAGAGGGTGTGATAACATCGGCGTCTATAAAAGGTGATGCGCTGGCTGGATACGCCGTGTTGAATGCAATGACTGGAACACTGTCGTCAATCGACGATATCGGTCTGAAGATCACTCCAAAGATGGATCCGGTCACAGTCACTTCGGACGTGCAGTGGATAGATATCCTCGCGGTTCCAAGCGGCCAGTCATCGACAATGGACATCGAGCTGTGCATTGACGGAAAGACCACCAAGCTGACGACTAAGGCGTTTGCCCTTTCGCAGGGATACCTCTCAAGAGTGAACATCACCGTCGACAAGGGTTCTGCATATGTCACAAGCACCGATGTCGACGAGTGGACTCACGACAAGGTAAGCAACAGAATCGAGCTGCAGGATCACACCATCACCCTTGGCGGAACCACTGAAGGACTGACATTCCACTCCAGTGTAGACAAGGACGGCAATGCGAATATCGTTGTAGCTCCGATCCACACTCGCGACTCTGAGGTGAAGCCGGTGACTATCGACGGAGAAGCCACCCTGCAGCAGACAGTGGATGAACAGAGCGGCATAATGACCATCACTCTCAGTGATATCCAGTCAGATGTGACCATCAACTTCAACGGATTCTGGCTATGGATGACAATCAATTTTGAGATAGCGGAAGCCAAGGTCGGAGTTGAGCAGAAGATCTTCGGCACGTATCTAAAGCCGGAGAGAGTGAAGATGGACGGCGTTGAGATAGATACCGACAACATGCATACATTCCAGACCGCTGGCAGACACGTCATGAGAGTTGCGGTCAAGAACTACAAGACCGTGACCAACTCATCTTTCAGCTATATCACGGGGCTCAAGTCGGCCATTATTCCCGAAGGAGTGGAAAAGCTGGAGCCTTGGGTATTCCTGGGCACATCTTCCTTCCAGGAAGTATCACTCCCATCGACCCTAAAATCCATCGGATATCAATGTTTTGAAAGAACAGGACTTCTCTCCTGCGTCGTTCCCGACGGATGCGCGATGAGCTACGGAGTATTCGACGAGTGCTATTACATCACATATGTGAAGCTTCCATCTGACATGAAGACCATCCCATCGAGCACATTCCAGGACTGCAAGCTTCTCGAAGACATCGATCTGCCTGCAGGATATACCGGCATCGAGGACCGAGCGTTTGCAGGAACGGCCATCAAGTCATTCATCCTCCCTAAGGAGATGACTGTCCTCAAATACGGAATCTTCGAGAGCTGCAAATACCTTGAGGAAGTGACTCTTCCGCCGAACCTTACGGCAATCAAGGAGAGGGTCTTCATGTACTGCTATGAGCTCAAGAGGGTCATCCACGCTGACGGATCATATACTGAAGGAGAACTGTTCATCCCGGAAGGCGTGACCGAGCTTGGAGAGTATGCGATCTACATGAACTCACCTTACATGCATACAGTCCGTCTGCCGTCTACACTCCAGAACGTCGTGACAAAGAGCTTCGTCAGCCCGATGCTTGAGAGGTTCACGATGAACAAGACGAATCCGAAGTTCGACATCAGGAACAACTCTGTGGTAGAGACCGCGACAAACACCTTAGTCGGCGGAGCCACTCAGAGCACGAAGATCCATGACAGCGTAACGGCTATCGGTCAGTATGCTTTCTATGATTCGAAGATCGAGTACATTGATCTTCCAGCAAGCATCACTGAGATTCAGGACTACGCCTTTGCGTTTTCATACCCTAAGCAGATCATCTCCAGGGCAGTGACCCCGCCGACTCTTGGAACAAACCCGTTCCAGGTAGCTCAGTACAACGGAACATTGAAGGTCCCGCAAGAGGCACTGGCCGACTACAAGAGCAGCTGGATGATCAACAAGGTCGGATACCTCGGATGGTCGACTGCTCGTTGGGGAATCGTGGCTCTTGCTGATGGCGAATAAACAGACAAGACAATGAATACATTCATAAGACCAATGCTTGCTGCGGCCTTATTCGCCGCAGCAGCCTGCTCCCCTCTTGAAGAGGCTTATCCCGACAGCGGATTAAGAAAAGCCGAACTGTCAGTAAGTGTAGCTGCAGGAGGGCAGCAAGTCAAGGGAATGATTACAGACTCCATGCTTCCTGACGGTTCAGAGCTTTGCATAGGCCTGTTCAACCCTGACGGTTCGAACTACATGGGCAAGAACTACGGGCATCTTTACTACGTTGCCGAGAACGGACAGGGAGGACAGATATGGAAGACAAACGGCACCATCATGCTGGGAGAGGGCGAAGCCGTCCTGTATGCCTATTACCCGTATGACTCCAACGGAGGTGGAGATATAAGGAACATTCCGGTCAAGGCGAACAACTTCTATCAGGATGACTTCATGTACGCTGTGCCTTGCACAGGCCTTGATGCTGACAACAGGCACGCCAACATTACCATGAAGCATGCGCTGGCAGCCGTAAGACTCACCACCAGAAGAGGCACATACGACGGAACGGGCTCCATAAGAAGCATCGGTGTGGGTGGAACTGCTGGAGGAACCAGCGGGTACATGGATGTCACACAAGGACGCTTCACGAAGGTCACCACCGGCGGCACCATCTACCCGACCACCTCGTTTCAGCTTTCCGACGGGCCCAATGTACAGCATGTGATGCTTATCCCTTCAGGAAGTACAGGAAACCTTACAGTCACCATGACCATAGACGACACCATCTACAACATGACGGTTCCGGATGTCCTTCTCGAGGCGGGAAAGATCACCCAGCTGGAGATAAGCGTCGACAAAGGCAGGCTTACACTGAACTCAGTCAAGGTAGCCCAGTGGAGCATCTATGACAGAGGCAACTTCAGCGCGCCGGCAGACTATCGGGTTGCTCTTGAAGGAAATCAGGAAGGCATCTCCATCGGCACTGTCATAGGGGCAGACGGTACAGTGACCATAACGGCAGTACCATATGTCTCGAAGGAGGCCAAGGTGAAGCCCGTAGCCTTCGACGGCGATGCGGTCTTCTCGCAGCAGATGAACGAAAAGACAGGAGTCAGGACGATAGTCATCCAGGAACTGAAGTCACATGTCACCGTCACCTTTGACGGAATCACCCTATAAACCCAAAGAACATGAAAAGAATAATAT
>JAFZFH010000094.1 GCA_017555965.1 Bacteroidales bacterium | reverse complement strand
TAGAAATATACATAGGGCAGGAACTGCCCGAATTCAAGCCTGTGGACCGGCCAACGATGGACGACCGTCGCATCAGCGACCTAAGAAGTCGTGCCGGGATGAAGCAGGAAGCCCATAGGCTTTAGACTATGGGTAGTTCACGAAATCTCGGTTATCCCCAAGATACTCATTGATGGAATCTATCGCCTGCTTGATGTCGTACAGATATTTCTTTACATTACGATTCTCCATATAGCAGTCTCTTAGTATTTTCAACACTTTCTATGAAGTATGGGTTAGAAAGGGAGCGCTTTGTAACAAGATCTATTCGACGGTTAAAGAGCAATTCAAGTTCTTTTCTCAATATAAAGTAGAAGTCAGTATACTCTTCAATCGAAATTCCAGGAATAAAATCTATAAGAAAGTCAATATCGCTCTCATCATTGAACGAAGCAGAATTGATTGAGCCGAACACATACAGGCTACTGACCTTGCATCTCTTGCAAAGTTCACGAAGCTTATCCAAATTGTCAGTCAATATCTTATTCATAGCTATATCGATGATTTCACAAAGATAACAATTTCAAATATTATTCCGCGTTCGCAAGCAAATTTCTTTGCTTTTACACTATTTCAGTCTACCAACTCAAACTTATGTACATATATCTGATCGTCATCATTGTCTTCCTTGTCATTGTGTTCTTCGACAAGAATCATAGCTTCATCTATATCGGCGAAGTCTATACCGAAGACTTCAGACAGTTCATTCAAGGCACCTGCCTCTGACAGATAATATCTATCTCCTGCAGAATAGTCGACAATGTACTCTTCGTCAAAGTATACATCACTATTCTTCTCGTAGATACACATTCCAGGTTCTTCACATAGGAAGAATATCTCTATTGACGAATACTTCTCCTTTATCAGGTCTTCCACCTCCGTACATCTGTACCAGGCTGTCTCTGTCCAGAATCTCAAGACACCTCCTTCCATCTCAAGACCATCCCATGAGCCACGGCACTGAACCTTATTGAAGTCCACTCCGAGATCCTCTACGAGATTCCCGAGCCACGTCGTACCAAATCCATTGGGTTTAAGAGGCTCCTCCATTTGAGCCAGTCTATTCATTCTTTCATATAAGCTTTGAAGTTCATTCTGATCTCCAGTACAAGCATATCTTGTTGAGCACCAATTCGGCATATCATTGATTTTTAATAGTTTACATATTTATCCATCTTGCAGGCCTTCGCCTTGCGTGTCATAGGTACCGTCGCCATGATACCTGTCATCGGTATCCTTTGGCCGTCCTTGCTCTCAAGCACCCAGCAGCCTTCCACCGAGGCCACAGTACAGTCAGTATAGGTCCTCAGGACTGCATTGAGCACCTTCGCGCTCTTGCGTGACACCTGAATCATTCCGTTGACTCTCACATCACCGCTGTCGAACCTCACCACCATGGCAGGCACTCCATGGAGGGAAACCTTCACTCGGTCTCCCTCTACGGTCACATCCCTGCCGTTCATCTGCATCGCCACTCGTAATCGAATAGCGGACAGCATCATCTCATCACTTCTTGTCATATCTTTAATCTTTTAGAGTGTGTAATCCTTATCTATCATCACGAACCTGTCAACCTTGAAGCATCTCCACTCCCCTTTCTCAATATCGAAGTATGGGAATGTTCCGTTGAAGGCCCTCTGCGGCTTCTGGTTCGTAGAGCCGGAATCGTACTTCCTGATGACATCAATGGCTCTGGTACCGTAGGCATCCCTGCGGGTTCCGTCGGTCTTCTCGAACACGAAGTGGACTATCTCCTCCGTGAGCATCTTCTTGAGTTCTGCAATGTCATGCATTATCGTTATCGCCTGGATCGATCCCTGTCCGAACCTTGCGTCAAGGTAAAGGTCAATCTTCATCAGCTCGTTGTCTCCGCTGAAGAGCGTCTGCTGAACATTTGCCTGTGTATTTGTATCCATATCTTTATTGAATTTTACGGTTAGTATTATCTGCAATGGCTTTCTTGACCATCTTGCCAAGATCCACTGCCAGTCTTGACATGTCAGTCAGGTTGACGTTCCTGTGATACATCAGCGAAGGGTCGTACTGCGGCTCGATGCTCACAGCCACAATCGCAAATCCCTGCTTCTCGACATCAAGCACTGCCTGTCTTACGGTCTCCACACTCTCGTTCGGAGCACCGTCAGAAATCATGAAGAAGAGGACATTCTCCTTGGTATGCTTGCGCACT
>JAFZFH010000093.1 GCA_017555965.1 Bacteroidales bacterium | reverse complement strand
GACCTTCTCGTCTGAGTAATAGAGAATGCCATCTCCGCCCTCAGCGTCTGAGTACGGCTCGTTCAATGCCGCGTCGCGTGAACCGAAGCAGCCGTCAAGAGCACACTCGAAGCATCCTCCGATTCGAGGAATCCTGCGTGATGTTGCTACCTTGGTGTTCAGTGCCTGTGGGAAAACCCTTATCTGGAATCCATTGCGAAGGGACTTAGCGAACAACTTCTCAATCGTGATGTCAAGATTCGCGATGAAGCCGACACCGCTCACGGTATGAATGGATCCGATTCCCTTGGATGCAAGGTAATCGGTGCAGTTCTGCATATTGCGGAAGAGGTCTGGAATGGAGAGTGATCCTGAGATGTAATCAGAACATGCAAAGAATGCCTCTTGGTTCATCTCTCCAGTATCAGGATGATAGCCACGGAGCTTGCTGAGTTTCTTATCAAGCTTGTTCAGAAGGGGTGTGCTGATGATGCAGGCATGGCCGTCGTACTTCACTACCATGACTTCCTTGCCCTGGCATACTGCATCGATCTCCTCTCTGTTGATGAGTCGGCCTTCCTTAACTGAATGCGGCGACGCACCGAATGCAATGATGGTCTTCTGCTTGCTCTTGGCTGCAAACGCGCCGATCATCCTTGCAATCTCTTCATTGGACTCTGCCTCCATGACATTGAGTCCGGCGTAGAATGTGGAAAGTGATGCAAAGTGCTGATGCGTGTCGACAAAGGCAGGAACGATGGCCTTGCTGCCAAGGTCTATCATTTCAGCATCCTTGTACTCTGACGGTAATGTATTTCCTACAAAGAGGATCTTTCCGTTATCTTCTACAAGATATTCATATACTCCGTCGTTAGCGTCAACGGAGATGATCGTTCCTTTATAACATTTCATAATTTGGGTTGGTTTAGTACTTCGCAAAGTTACTAAAAAAGTCTGTCGTGTATGTTTCTAAGGTTGATATGACGGTAAATTGGGTTATCTTTGCGGTCCTTTTTCGTAAAGATAGCATGCTGCATTATAAGACAATCGAAAATAACCACTCAGATAAATGGATCGTGATGGCGCATGGTGCAGGCGGAAGCATTGAAGTATGGTTCCGTCAGGTAGCAGACTATGCCCGTCATTTCAACCTTTTACTGGTTGATCTTGCTGGACATGGCGGGTCTGCAAATGAGGCGTTCGGCAAAGGCTTTAACTTCTCCAAGGCTGCGGAACAGGTTATGGAGGTTGTCAATCATCTTAAAATCAAGAAGGGACACTTCATGGGGCTTTCGCTTGGTTCCATTGTGGTGCGCATAATTGCAAAAGAGAATCCTCATCAGGTTGCCAGCATGGTACTTGCCGGTGCTGTGACTAAGCTCAATGCCAAAGTCAGAACTCTTCTCACATTGGCTACTACCTTCAAGCGTCTGATTCCATATCCCCTCATCAAGAAGGTCATCGCAAAGTGTATCATCCCACAGGAGAAATACGAAAATTCCAAGAGGCTGTTCTTGAAGAATGCAAAGAAGGTTTCGTTTGATAGCTTCCTGAACTGGCTTAAACTCGGTGATGGAATCGGAAAGTATATCAAGGAACTTTTCGAAGAATATATCTCGATACCGACTCTCTATCTGATGGGAGAGGATGATAAACTGTTCCTGCCTCAGGTGCAGCAGACCGTCAAAAACGGAGGCGAGAATGTCTCGCTGATCGTTGTCCCTAATGCTGGACATGTCTGCAATGTTGACAACAAGCGGTTCTTCAATCAGCATTCGCTTGAATTCTTGCAGAGTGTCGGCTGTTAACCTTTCTTAATCTTATTTCTGCAATAGATCAATATAGCAAGTGCAAGTAGCATAAGGAGTGCGAATATAAGGTTGCAAAGAGTATTGGTAATCATAGGTAACTGTTGATTATGGTGGTTGCTATCATTCTATGTCCTTGAACATTGGGGTGAATTCCATCAGCACAGTATAGGGAACTGATGTCTCCTCGGAATGTGTCAAATGGTGTCGTTATGTCTATTATTGGAGTCTGGGTCTCCGGTGCAATCATAAAAAGAGCTCTGTTATAACTTTCGTGCCATCGGGATATGATATCAGTGCTGCCGCCCAGCCAGTTGATGACATTCCTCTTTTGCTCTTCCGACATCATACGGCTGAAGAAAGAAAAATATGGTGTTGAAAGGATAGGAGGCAGAGAGATTATGACTGGTTTGGAACCAAGATCCCTGACCTTGTTAATGAGTTTGATAAATCGCTCCTTGAAATCATTGAGCGTTGTCTTGGGAGTATAATCTTCCATAGGTGAATCCGCTATCTTCATCCAGTCAAAATCGCAATCATTGCCACCATATTCTATGAAGGTGTACTCGCTGCTGGCAATGTCTTCTGAATGCCGCCTGATTATAGCGTTTCCCATATCGATTGTCGAACCGAATCGTCCGTAGTTGCTGACCTGAAGGTCGAGTTCCCTGCTGACAATATCCAGGTAACTGTTCTCAGTCAAGGTGTATTTGTTCGCTTCTGTGAGGATGACTCCCTTGGTGAGTGAATCTCCTAAAGCCGTCACTTTTGTCATATCCGTTTGGTTTATCTGTTGGTTGATGATGCAAAGGTATGGGGCATTTCAAATCCGATGAAAGAATAGTCACGGGGATGAATGAATAGTGATAAAATGCAGCATTTAGGGATAAATGGTGCGTTTTAGTGACGTTTGACAAATAATTTATACCTTTGTCACTGCTAGAACCGTGACAAAAATGAATCGAACAATCGCAAAAATCATATCATTGCCAGGTACAATTATCCACTGGCTTGTCATCCCTTTGTTTGCCTTTGTGTTCTGTCTATACTACAGGCCTTATGTAATGCTTGATTTCCTCAGTATGCAGAATGCTACGTTTAGTTTCAATGCAACAATTCTGTTGTGTGTGCTATTGGTGACTTTCGCTATTACAAGATGGGGATTGTTTGCGATAGGTAAGTTACGCAGCGTATCTGGAGTTGCATACCTGCTGTGGTGTATAGGCGAGACAATGGTCGCTGCCTTGTTCTGTGCCCTTTATCTGGTACTGATATCACATACAGACCGCACATTCTTCGAGATTTCTGGAATAGCCTTTATGAATCTTCTAACAACTACCATGTATCCACTAGGCATTATGTGGCTTTGCTTTGATCGTCAATCAAGAAGTGAGGATACAGATAAACCAGTTGATGAAAGCACTTTGATAAGATTCTATGATGAGTATAAGAAACTCCGTCTTGTGATTGCGAATGAGGCTGTGATATTCATCAAGTCAGAAGAAAATTATGTGCAGATCCATTATCTGGATAAAGATAAGACCAAGAAGTTCGTACTGCGATCTTCAATGAGAGCGCTTGAAGATGATCTCTCAAAGAAGGGTCTGGTTCGTTGCCATAGGTCATACTTCATTAATCCGGCCTATATCAAGATAGTTCATAGGGACGAATCGGGACAGATAGTTGCAGAACTGAATCAGGACGGATATGACAGTATTCCAATTTCCCGCAAATATCAGGACGAGATAACGAGGTTATTGTGATATACGAAAAAGTCCGTCATCGATTCACATCGAGGCGGACCACTACACAAAAACTAACTTATGAAAATTTTACTGTTTCTCTGATCTTGTTCCGTGCCCATACGAATCCTCTTTTGATTCTGGATGTAACCTTTTTTCTCATCTCTTTTGGAAGAAGGTGAGTCAGGATAAGTAATAGGATCAGAAGAATGCTGATAATCATAAGGAACGGATCAGTTTAATGTTAAGCGAAATAACTCGAACGCTCCGTCAAAAGAGCGATTGAAGGTGTCTGCGTCTCTCCTTTAGGGATTGTGACCTTTGGCTTGCTTGTAAGCGATGAGATGAGCATGCCCAGCCAGAGAGCCAATAGTGCAATCCATAGTGCCTTCTGCCATTTCTTTCGCGAAAGCCACCAGTACTTCACTTGTGCTCTATATACGTACCATCCCGCCTGAAGCTTCTCTTTCCATAGCTTCAGTTTACTGATGCCGGAACCCTTTGCTGGTCTAGCTGATTTGGCCTTCTTGATTTTGACCTCTACGCTTTGGGATACCTTCCTGTTGCCGATCATGGCATTGAGAGTGAAGACCGCTTTTCCGTCTGATTTCCTTATCAGAATTCGTGTGGTGCCGCTGTCGGCTACAGCCATCGAGTATCTTTCGCTGCCGGAGTCGTATGCAAGATATAATGAGTCCGGACACGCATCGCATGCCCAGCTAACTTCAATGTAATCGCCTTCGGCTGCTGACTTTCTGTCAGTGGAAAGCGTCAATTTGTTCTTCATCGGTCAGAATAGTTGTTTGCTTTATATATCTGCAAGAGTCTTGCCAGACATAAGCAAAGGCACCCCGAAGGATGCCTAAGGTCGTAGTTTTTGTTGGCGTAGGAAGTTCCGCTTTTATTTCTCGAACAGGTGTCTGATTGCTTCCAGAGGATGATACAACATCATCCTAGGACCAGCGAACCTCATCACCTGGCGTATTCGTTCTCTCATGTCTTTCCTGTAGCAGTGGGTAGGGCATTTCTTGCAGGAAGTCTTCTGCTCGCCGTACTTGCATGCGGAAAGCCTCTTGTGGGCGTATTCTTCAAGCTTGCTGCACTCCTCACAAAGACTCCTGTTACCCTCTTTCCTGCGGCAGTACAGTCGTATCATCAGGGATACCGTATGTTTTTCTCGCTCTATCCTATTCATTTGTATCAGACGATTTAAGGGTGATTAAGGTGACCTCTGGATTGACTCCTAATCTGATTGGTGCAGTGCAACCCAGGCCGACATTGATGTATAGTGTCTGATCCCCGTTCTCATATCTTCCGGCGATTTCCTTGAATGACCACTTG
>JAFZFH010000092.1 GCA_017555965.1 Bacteroidales bacterium | reverse complement strand
TTCGTCAATACCGCACCATATGCAGGTGCGGTAGAGTATGGACACTGGGTAAGGTTGCCATATTTCTTTGACGGTTCTGCACCCGGACAAGGTAAGATTACCAGATATATAACTGGTAAGAGATACACTTGGGAAGGAATATATTTCGGTCAAGATGACGTACAAAAAGCGATTGCTAATGAAACTGTAAAACAGTTGAGAGAAGTGGTGAGGCGTAGATGATGTCGATAATTGATGCCATCTCGATTCGTTTGAATGAGACGTTTGGAGATGATTATACAATCTATCTCGAATCTGTGGAACAAAATCTTCAGACTCCGTGCTTCTTCATTCAACCTCTCGCTAGTATGGGACATGAGATGATTGATTATAGGTCGTACCGTAGTCATTCGTTTATGATAGATTTCATACCCAGTGATGAACTTGGACACCGCGCTCAATTCGCTGAGGTGACAGATAAATTGTTCGACTCATTCGAGAGTTTGACTTTGGATGACGGAATCATTCTCCCTACATTCAACCGTAGAGTCGATGTTACCGATGATGTATTGCACTTTATTGTGGAGTTCAAGTTCTACGGTCGTAAAGAGAAGCCAGAAGAGGACGCATTAGAAACTATGAATATGACGGTGATTTAAATGGCAACTAAAAAGAAGAAGTCCGAGGTCGCAGTTGAAACTGTAGTCGAGGATAAAGTTATTAATGTAAAAGGTGATGAGTCTCCTAGATTCACACTTGAGCAGCTTGTAATGTCCAACAGATACAAGAAGTACGCTTATATCCTTGAGACTAAGCTCAAGGTCGATGAGAAGTACACTCTTGCAGAGGTTGACAAGCTCATTCGTGACATGATTTAAACGAGGTGAAATAAATGGCATTTGGAAAGGGTTCGTTCACTGCACAGGATAAAATCCTCCCCGGTATGTACGTGAACATTAAGGGTGAAACCGATGTGGGTTCCGATATTGGTGTTAGGGGCAAGGTTGCCGTAGCACTTGAACTCGATTGGGCAAAGGATGCGGGTAAGATTTTTAAGGTCACCGCACAGGAGTTCTACAAGGACTCTAAGAAGATTTTCGGATATGACTACCGCGACGATGCGATGAAGACTCTCAGGGAGATTTTCAAGGGTGCGACCGAGGTTTATATTTACAGACTTAACGGTACTGATGCAGTCGCAGCATCTGCTGCTGAATTTGCAGTTGCAAAGTGCGCAGGTGTTAGGGGTGACGCACTCAAGGTTAGCGTTACCAACAGTGTCGAGGGTGGATACGATGTCGTTACCTCTCTGGACGGAGAGGTCGTTGATAAGCAGATCAACGTGACCACTGAGACTCTCAAGGGTAATGATTTCGTCACTTTCTTGGATGGAATCGCTCTTGAGGTTGGAGATAAGCTCCTCGAAGGTGGAAAGAACGGTACAACTGTTAGTAAGTCTGACCATGTTGCGTTCCTCACTGAGCTTGAGTCCTATCAGGTCAATATCGTTGGATATATCGGAACTGATACTGAGATTGCAACTCTATACACTCGTTGGGTCATTAACCAAAGGGATGTTTACGGTAACTACATGCAGGGAGTTCTGTCCAACGCTGCTAACCACGAGGGTATCATCAATGTCGATGATATTGCAATGATTCCTTGGGTAATGGGTAAGTCTGCCGGATGCGCACTCAATGCGTCTCTTCAGAACGTCATCTATGATGGTGAGGTTACTCCTACTAAGACCTACACTCAGGCAGACCTCGAAGCCGCACTTACTGCTGGTAAGTTCGTTCTCCACAGAGTTGGAGATGGATTCAGGGTTCTGGCGGATATCAACTCCCTTGTTACCATCGGTGGTATTAAGACTGATGACTACAAGTACAACCAGACCATCCGTGTCGTTGACCAGATTATCTTTGATGGTTCTCAGATTTGGGTTAACTACTTCCTTGGAAAAGTTCCTAGCAACGAGCCCGGAAGACTGTCCTTCTGGAGCAGAATCATCTCTATGCTCAACGAGTACGTTGGAATCGGGGCAATCGAGGAG
>JAFZFH010000091.1 GCA_017555965.1 Bacteroidales bacterium | reverse complement strand
TTCTGGTATAACTTCACATTTGCAATCCTCGTAGTACTCTTCACATATTTCTACACTGCAGTCACTGTAAACCCTACAATGATGGCAGATGATATGAGAAAGAACGGCGGTTTCATCCCGGGAGTGAAGCCAGGTAAGAAGACTGCTGAGTACCTTGACGCTATCATGTCAAGAGTGACTTTCCCAGGTTCAATCTTCCTCGCACTCATCGCTATTCTCCCTGCATTCGCAATGATGCTCGGAGTGAACAACCAGTTCGCAAGCTTCTTCGGAGGTACATCCCTCCTTATCCTTGTGGGTGTTGTTCTCGATACTCTCCAGCAGATTGAAAGCCACCTTCTCATGCGTCACTATGACGGACTGATGAAGACCGGTCGTCTCCAGGGACGTTCCGGCATGTAATCTCAATAAAGTTCTTTGAAGATGGTCAGGCCAAAAACTGAGGAAGAAATAGCGCTGATGCGCGAGAACGGAATTCTCGTCTCGAAGACATTGGCTGAGGTCGGTAAGATTGTTGCCCCAGGTGTGTCAACTCTCGAGTTGAATAGGGTGGCAGAGACTTTCATCCGTGATCATGGAGCTATACCTAGCTTTCTCGGTTATGAGGGCTTTCCCTACGCGCTCTGCATCTCTGTAAATGATGTCGTAGTCCATGGATTTCCGTCAGACTACATTCTTAAGGAAGGTGACATCGTATCAGTTGACTGCGGTACGTTATATAAAGGATACAACGGTGATTCAGCCTACACCTTCCCGGTCGGGGAGGTGGACGCTGAAACCCGAAAGCTCCTTGACGTAACGAAAGAGTCTCTCTACAGAGGAATAGAGAAGGCTGTTGCGGGAAACAGAACTGGCGATATTGGACACGCGGTACAAACGTATGCAGAATCATTCGGGTTCTCTGTTGTTCGAGAATTGGAAGGACACGGAATCGGAAAGGATATGCACGAAGGACCTGGAGTGCCGAACTACGGCCGCAGGGGATTTGGAGCAAGACTTGCCGATGGAATGGTAATCTGTATCGAACCGATGATCAACGCAGGTCAAAGAAATGTGTACTTAGCTAAAGATGGTTGGGCAGTACGCACTTCAGACCACAGCAGATCAGCGCACTTCGAGCTTACGGTTGTTGTCAGAAAAGGTCAGGCTGAGCTCTTGTCCACCTTCGACTTTATCGAGAAAAATGTTGAATTTTAAAGTGATTATTGATGCCAAAACAATCAGCAATCGAACAGGAAGGAGTAATTGTTGAAACCCTTCCGAACGCAATGTTCAAAGTAGAACTTGAGAACGGACATGTCATCATTGCCCACATCTCAGGCAAGATGAGGATGAATTACATCAAGATTTTGCCCGGAGACAGAGTTAAGGTGGAGATGTCACCTTATGATTTGACAAAAGGAAGAATTTCTTTCAGATACAAATAAAAATTTACGGAAATGAAAGTAAAAGCATCCATCAAGAAGCGCAGCGAGGACTGCAAGATCGTAAAGCGCAAAGGCCGTCTTTACGTGATCTGCAAGAAGAACCCTAAGTTTAAAATGCGCCAGGGATAATTTTTTAACCAAGTTGTATAACTATTAAGTAAAGATAATTATGGCAAGAATAGCCGGTGTTGATTTACCTAACAACAAAAGAGGAGAGATAGGTCTTACCTATATCTTCGGAATCGGCCGCAGCAGCGCCCAGACCATTCTGGAGAAGTGCGGCATCGACCCTACTATCAAAGTCGGAGACTGGAACGACGAGCAGATCGCTGGTATCCGTAGCGTAATCGCTGAGGAGTACAAGATCGAAGGTGAGCTCCGTTCTTCTATCCAGATGAACATCAAACGTCTTATGGATATCGGTTGCTACAGAGGAATCCGTCATCGTATC